>NZ_JBPQTS010000025.1:0-54842 GCF_051386455.1 Streptomyces sp. URMC 124 | reverse complement strand
CCCCCGTGCCGGTCCCCACTGCCGTGCCCCCCTGCGTCCCTCAAGGACTGACCGCCAGCACCACGTAAGCGGCCAGCAAGGAGAGGTGCACGCCGCCCTGGAGCGGGGTGGCGCGGCCCGGGATCACCGTCAGGGTGCCGACGGCGACGGTGAGGGCGAGCAGCACCATGTGGGTCGCGCCGAGGCCGAGGAGGAGGGGGCCGTCCAGCCAGACCGAGGCGACCGCGACGGCGGGGATGGTCAGGCCGATGCTGGCCATGGCCGAGCCGAGGCCGAGGTTGAGGCTGGTCTGGACGCGGTCGCGGCGGGCGGCGCGCAGGGCGGCGATGGTCTCGGGGAGCAGCACGAGCAGGGCGATGACGACGCCGACGACGGAGGCGGGCAGGCCCGCGGCGGCCACGCCGGATTCGATCGCCGGGGAGACGCCCTTGGCCAGGCCGACGACCGAGACCAGGGCGACGGCGAGCAGGCCGAGGCTGGTCAGGGCGGTGCGGGCCGTGGGCGGGTCGGCGTGGTCGTCGTGGTCGATGACCTCGCCCTGGGCGGTCACGGGGAGAAAGTAGTCGCGGTGGCGCACGGTCTGGGTCGCCACGAACAGGCCGTAGAGGAGGAGCGAGGCCACCGCGGCGAAGACGAGCTGGGCCGGGGAGAACTGCGGGCCCGGGGTGCTGGTGGTGAAGGTCGGCAGGGCCAGGCTCAGGCCGGCCAGGGTGGCCACGGTGGCGAAGGCGGCTCCGGTGCCCTCCGCGTTGAAGACGGCCACGCGGCGGCGGAGGGCTCCCACGAGGAGAGAGAGCCCGACGATGCCGTTGCAGGTGATCATGACGGCGGCGAAGACGGTGTCGCGGGCCAGGGAGGCGCTCTTGTCGCCTCCGTCGGCCATGAGCGTGACGATGAGGGCCACTTCGATGACGGTGACCGCGACGGCGAGGACGAGCGATCCGAAGGGCTCGCCGACCCGGTGCGCGATCACCTCCGCGTGGTGCACGGCGGAGAGCACGGCGCCGGCCAGGCAGCAGCTGACCAGGGCCACCATCCCGGCGGACAGTGACCGCCCCCAGGTCAGGGCCAGGACGACGGCGGCGAGCGCCGGGACGAGGGCGGGCCAGCGTGCGGCAAGCAAGTGGAGCCGAGAGTTCATACGGAAAGCTTCGCAGATTGACGCTGATGTCCCGTTTGGCGGAGGTTTCGCACTCGTCGCCGGGCGTCGCCGCCCCGGGCCGTCCTCGCCCTTGCCCAGTCCGCGGCTGGTAGGACTGGGCAAGGGCAGCGTGCCGCGGTCATGAAGGATCTTGGGCCGTCCGATGATCCGAGAAACGCCCGTCACCCGGACGGGTGCGCAAACTCCCCCCATCGGGGAACGCACGGGGAACGCACAACAGGACGGAGGCCACCCGGCGTGGGTGGCCTCCGTCCCGTTCACTGTGGAGCTAAGGAGAATTGAACTCCTGACCTCCTGCATGCCATGCAGGCGCTCTACCAACTGAGCTATAGCCCCGTGTTCAACTGTTCTACCAGTGCTGCTGTCCTGCTGCTCTGCTTTTCGCCCGGTTTCCCCGGCGACATCGGCAATATTACACGACGGCAGCCCACCCGTTGACTCCGGTTTTCGGCCCGTGCCAGATTCTGCGCACCATCGCGCGAGCCAGGAGTGTGGCACCCATGACGTCGCCCGGACAGCCGTCGGCCCGATCCCCCCTCGCCCCGGAACGCCGGACGATCGAGGTCATCCCGGATGCCGAGCGCCACGGCGCCCCGCACGGCCAGTTCACGCTCTGGTTCGGCGCGAGCATGCAGATCACCGCCGTCGTCGACGGCGCCTTGGCGGTCGTCTTCGGCGCCGACGCGCTGTGGGCGATCCCGGCGCTCCTCGCCGGCAACGTCCTCGGCGGCGTGGTGATGGCCCTGCACTCCGCCCAGGGGCCGCGACTCGGGGTGCCCCAGATGATTTCGAGCCGCGCGCAGTTCGGTGTGTTCGGGGCGGTGGTCCCGCTCGTGATGGTGGTCCTGATGTACCTGGGCTTCGCGGCGACGGGGTCCGTACTGGCAGGGCAGGCCGTCCGCAGGCTCCTGCACCTGCACGACACGACCACCGGGATCCTGGTCTTCGGCGCGCTGACCGCCGCCGTCGCCCTGGCCGGCTACCGCCTCATCCACCTCGCGGGCCGGGTGGCGACCGTGGTCGGCGCCGTCGGTCTCGGCTACCTCCTCATAGCCGTGTTCGTCCGGTACGACGTGGCCGCGCACGTCGGCCGGCAGTCCTTCGACGCCGCGACGTTCCTCCTCGCCGTCTCGCTCGGCGCCGGCTGGCAGCTCACCTTCGGCCCCTACGTGGCCGACTACTCGCGCTACCTGCCCCGTACCACCAGCGCGCGGGCGGCCTTCTGGTCGACCTTCTCCGGCAGCGTCCTCGGATCGCAGTGGGCCATGACCCTGGGCGCCCTGATCGCGGCCGTGGCGGGCGAGTCGTTCCTGGCCGACCAGGTCGGGTTCGTCGGCGAGCTGGCCGGGCCCGCGGCCGCCGGCTTCCTGATCTACCTGGTGGTGCTGGTGGGCAAGCTCACCGTCAACTGCCTCAACGCGTACGGCGGCTTCATGTCGGTCCTGACGACGGTGACCGCCTTCGACGGCCGGTCCACGATCACACCGGCCGCCCGCGCGCTGTACATCACCGCCTTCACGGCGGTGGCCACCGCGGTCGCGGTCGCGGCGAGCGCGGACTTCCTCGACAACTTCAAGAACTTCGTCCTGCTGCTGCTCATGGTGTTCACGCCCTGGAGCGCCATCAACCTGACCGACTATTACCTCGTGTCGCGCGAGCGCGTCGACATACCCGCGCTGTACGACCCGGACGGTCGCTACGGCAGGTGGAACGTGCCCGCGCTCAGCAGCTACGCCCTCGGCGTGCTCGCCCAGATCCCGTTCCTGGCCCAGAAGCTCTACACCGGTCCGCTGACTCCCCTGCTCGGCGGCGCGGACGTCTCCTGGATCGTGGGCCTGTCCTTCACCGCGGCCGTCTACCTCCCCTGGGCCCGGCACACCGCCGACCCGCCCCCGGAGACCGTCCGCCCGGCCGGAGCGCCGGAGGGCGACGAGGACACCGAGAAGGTAAGCAGTACTCATGCCCCTCCGGCGCAGCGCGTCCGGATCCGGCCGGTGGTGGCACACCGGCCGGTCCGCGGTCGCCGTGCCGCTGGGGCTCATCGCCCTGGTGGTGGTCGTCGACCTGCTGACGCCCCCTGACATCCACCTGGGCCCCTCCTGGTCGCCGCCCCGGCGATCAGCGCGGCCATCGGCGGGGCCCAAGTGGTGATCGGCGTCTTCCACGGAGGGGCCTGGTGGTTCGGCGTCTCCAGGCCGCGGCTGGGACCCCTGAGGATCGCCTCGATGTACGTGGCACTGGGACATGACGGAGCCCACCGACGGCCGGACGACCGGTGAGGGCTTGATCACCGCCGCGGTCCTCGACATCCCGGACGACCAGCCGGTGCTCCGGCTGATCAACTGCGGGCACCCGCCCCCGCTCGTGCTGAGCGACGGCAAGGTCACCACCCTGACCGTACCCCGCAACCTCAACGGGCTTTCGCGACCAGGCTTTTCAGGAGCCGGTCCGGCGGCGCCGGTGGTAGGCGTACGTCACGGCCAGCACCAACGGCCCCCACAGGACGAACAGGCCGCCGACCACGTCCGCCAGCACCCTCCACCCCACGCTCGTGTACGGGACGTCGGCGAAGCCGCCGATCTCGAACACGCACAGCACCCAGTCGACGAGCAGCCACGTGAGGAAGAGGCCGCCGAGGGTGGCGGGGACGAGTGCCACCGCGGGCGGGATGCGCCTGCCGCCGAGCCGCGGAACCCACCGGGGCACGACCTCGCCCCAGGGCCGGACCAGCCCCCGGCACAGCAGGGCGGCGGCCTCGGTCAGCAGGCTGAGCGCGCCGACGTACGCCACGGCGGCCCAGCGCGCCAGCGCCATGGGCTCGACGTCCATGCCCATCGGATGGCCGAAGCCGATGGGCAGCCGCCACAGGCACACGGGCAGGGCGAGCAGGGGGAGCAGGCGGACGATGCGCTCCGCCCACAGCGGCACGGGGCGCTCGGTCCCGGTGTCCACCGTCCTCGCACGTTCCGTGTTCTTCCCTGGTGTGGTGCCTTCGGCTGTAGTGCTCGCGCTCGTTGCCATGCGACCACTCTTCCGGCCGCCCGCCGCGCGGGGATCATGCGCGCGGACGGTCCGGCTCCGCCGCACGGCGGAGCGCGGCGACCGGCGACCGGCGAGCGGCGAGCACACCGCCGGCACCGACCGGGCCCGGAGGCGAAGGGCCCCGGACCCTGGTTGCGCAGGGGTAGGAGGGATCACAGACTGGAAGTGAGCCGGAACGAGGCCGGACGAGGGGCGCATGCGGGTGGAGAACGAACTGCAGATCCTCCTGTCCGAGGAGGGCGCGGACGCCGAGCACATCGAGAAGCTGACCGGCTACCTCCGCCGGGAGCTCCTCCGGCTCGACGTCGACGACGTGACGTCCCTCCCGGCCGCGGCGGAGGTGCCGCCGGGGGCGCGGGCGGTGGACGTCGCCCAGGTGGGTGCGCTGCTGGTGAACCTGGGTGCGGCCGCCGGGGCGCTGCAGCAGGTCGTCGGCGTCGTCCAGGGGTGGTGGGGCCGCTGCCGGGAGTCCCGGCCGTCGCTGCGGCTGACGTTCGACGACGACGTCCTGGAGCTCTCCGAGGCGACGCCGGAGCAGGTCACCGAGGCCTTCGACCTCTTCGTCCGCCGTCACACCCCGCATGGTGCCGTGCCTCCCGCGGACGCGCCGCCCGGTGAGGTGCCACCCGGTGAGGTGCCGCCATGACGGAGTCCCGGTTCGCGCTGATCATCGCCAACGACCGCTACCAGGACGAAGGGCTGAGGCAGCTGACGTCACCGGCGCAGGACGCCGAGGCGCTGGCGGGCGTCCTGGGCGATCCGCGGATCGGCGGGTTCGACGTCCGGATCCTTCGCAACGAGCCCTCGCACGTCATCAGCATGCGGCTCGACGACTTCTTCTCCGACCGGCGGCCCGCCGACACCCTCGTCGTCCACTTTTCCTGTCACGGGCTCAAGAGCGAGTCCGGCGAACTGTACTTCGCGGCCGGCAACACCCTGCCCCGGCGCCTGGCCTCCACCGCCGTGCCGGCCGACTTCGTACGCCGCTGCATGTCCTCCACCCGCGCCCGCAGCATCGTCCTCTTCCTGGACTGCTGCTACGGCGGCGCCTTCCCCCAGGGCGCGGTCCCCCGCGCCGCGGGCGACGTCAACGTCCTGGAGTCCTTCGCCGGCGAGAAGCTCGGCGGCGGGCGCGGCTGGGCCGTGATCACCGCCTCCAACTCCATGGAGTACGCCTTCGAGGGCGCCCAGCTGACGCGGACGTCCGGCCCGCGGCCGTCGGTGTTCACCAGCGCGCTCGTCTCCGGCCTCGCCACCGGGGAGGCCGACCTGGACGAGGACGGCCGGATCTCCCTCGACGAGCTGTACGACTACGTCTTCGACCGCGTACGGCAGGAGAACCCGCACCAGACCCCCAGCCGCAGCGTCGACATGCAAGGGGACCTGTACCTGGCCCGCAGCCGGCGGCAGCGGATCGTTCCCTCCCCCGTGCCCGGCGACGTGCGCGCCGCGATGCACAGCCCCGACCTCTACACCCGCCGCGGAGCCGTCGCCGAGCTGCGGGCCCGCATGGAGAACCCCGACCTGTCGGTCGCCGAGGGCGCCCGCGCCGCCCTCGCGGAGATGGCGCGCAAGGACATCCGGGCCGTGGCCGACGAAGCGGGCCGCGCCTTGGGCGAGGTGACCGTCGATCCGCACCCCGCCCGCCTGGACTTCGGCCCGGTCAGGCGGCACGCCCCCGCGCCGCACCGGCCGGTCCGCCTCCTCGGCCCGCCCCTGGCCCGCAGCTGCGCCGCCCACCCCGAGGCGGGCTGGCTGCGGGCCGCGGCAACTCCCGACGGGCTCGACGTCAGCGTCGACACCTCCGCGGGGCCGGGGCGCCTCGCCGGTGACATCGTGCTGAAGGGCGCCGTCGGGGAGGGGCGGATCCACGTGGAGGTGGAGCTGCTGCCGGTGACCGAAGGGCGGGCGGGGGTGCGCCCGGAGAGGCCGGACCGCCTGAGCAAGCCGGTGGCGGCGGGCAAGCCACCCGCGCCGCCTGCACGGCCGCCGACGCCGGCACCTCCACCACCGCCACCACCTCCGCCACCGGCGGCGGCCCACCCGCCCCTGCGGACGAGAACGCCGGTCAGGGAGCCGCCGGGCAGGCGGGATGCGGTCCGCACACCACCTTCCAAGACCGGACCGCCGGCAGCGTCACCCGCACGCCCCGCACGCCGGCCCACCGCGCAAGCGCCCACCTCGCAGGCGCCCCCCACGCCGTCGGTGCCGCACCCGCCTCCGGCGCCCGCGGGCCCGCAGCGCGCGCCGGCCCTCGCGGCCGCCGCCCTGGGCCTGTCCGTCGCCTCGCTGGTCACGCTCGTCCTGGCCGCGGCTGCGGCGCTCCAGGCGGTGGAAGCGCGCGTGTACGACCCCAGGACGGACCTGGAGACGGAAGTCGCCGAAGCCGGCATGACGGGGCCGCTCGTCGCGTCCCTGATCACGGCGGTCCTGGCGCTGGTCGTCGTCACGGTCGCCCGCACCAGCCTGGGCTCGTCGGCGGCATCACAAACGCACTATGCGGAGGGCCCCGCGCACGCGACCCGAGTCCTCACCCGGACGGCCAAAATCATCGCCGTCCCGGCACTGATCCTGGCCGCGCTGCTCCTCCTCGCGTACCTCATCGCCAGGGCCTACGCCTGAGCCGGTCGGCGAGGCACTCACCTTCACCGAAGCGCCGCACATCCGGTGCGTCGCCACGGTGCAGATCCGCGGCCGCGCGCCGTCCGCTTCGTGGAGGGCGTAGAGGCCAGTCCTGCTACCGGCCCTCGCCCTGCGCCGCGTCGAGGTTCCCCGTGAGCCGTTCCAGCAGTGCCCGCAGGGTGAGGGCCTCTTCGAGCGACAGCCCGGTCGCGGTGACGATCCGGCGGGGAACGGGCAGGGCGCGTACGCGGAGGGCCTCGCCCGCCTCGGTGAGCCGGACCACGACCGAGCGCTCGTCCTCCGTGCTGCGCTCGCGCGTCACCAGGCCGGCCGCCTCCAGCCGCTTGAGCAGCGGGGAGAGCGTGCCGGAGTCGAGCCGCAGCCGCTCGCCGATGGCCTTGACGGGCCGGGCGCCGGGCTCCTCCCACAGGACGAGCATCGCCAGGTACTGCGGATAGGTCAGACCGAGGTCCTTGAGGGCGTCGCGGTAGACGCCGCCGAAGGCCCGCGCGGCGGCGTTCAGGGAGAAGCAGATCTGGTGATCGAGGCGGAGCAGCTCCGCGTCGTCCGGGAGGGGGAAGGGCGGAGTGGTCATGGCCCCAGCGTATCCCGCACCCCCATTTAATTGTGCACAACTTAATCGTGTGCAATCATTGTGCTCATGCGGCGGGCCCGACCGGACCGCCGCACGGCAAGCAATCGAAGGGGTCTTCCATGGACGCGCTGTACACCGCTGTCGCCACCGCCAACGGCCGCGAGGGCCGCACCGTCAGCTCCGACGGCCGGCTCGACCTCGCCCTGGCCATGCCGGCCTCTCTGGGCGGCAACGGCCAGGGCACCAACCCCGAGCAGCTCTTCGCCGCCGGCTACGCGGCCTGCTTCGCCAGCGCCCTCGGCCTGGTCGGCCGCGAGGCCAAGGTCGACACGAAGGACGTCTCGGTCGCCGCCGAGGTCTCCATAGGCAAGGACGACTCCGGCTTCGGCCTCTCCGTCGTCCTCCGCGTCGAGCTCCCCGACACCCTGGCCGGCGAGACCGGCACCCGCCTGGTGGAGCAGGCCCACCAGGTCTGCCCGTACTCCAAGGCCACCCGCGGCAACATCCCCGTCGAGCTCGTCGTCGAGTAGCAGCGGCAACCGCAGGACGAGGGCGCGGCGGGATCAGCGCTTCGGGGGCGCCGGCAGCAGCTCCGCG
The DNA here is from genome assembly GCF_051386455.1 of Streptomyces sp. URMC 124. NCBI lineage: Bacteria > Bacillati > Actinomycetota > Actinomycetes > Kitasatosporales > Streptomycetaceae > Streptomyces > Streptomyces sp. URMC 124. The sequence continues at coordinate 46,824 of NZ_JBPQTS010000025.1, read as the reverse complement.
TGCTTGACCGTGTAGCCGCCCTTGACGACGGGGGCGTACGGGGCGGGCGCCATGCAGGTGCCGACGGGCGCGTCGGGCGCGGCCTTGCCGTTCGGCATCAAGTTCACGCCGTTCCAGGAGAACCCCACCCGGTCCTTGGAGCGCCCCCCGTCCTTGCCCCCGTCGTAAACGCTGAACCCGACCCGGTGACCGAGGCTGTCCGGCCCACCGGGGCTGACCTTGGTGATGACCGCCGTCAGCGTCACGGTGCGGGGGCTGGTGACGAGGCAGTCCACGCGGCCCTCGGACGTGGTGGTCTTCTTCTTCACGGCGTCATAGTGCGAAACCTTGATCGTCCCTCTGGCGTCGATGGGAAGGCCCGTTGCGAATCCGGGCAACGGCCGGCTGAACGGATCGGCGTGGGCATCGAAGGAGAACGAACGGATGTCGTTGTCCTTGTAGTAGGGCAGGACGATTTCCCCGCTGCCGGTCACGCTCGCGTACTCCGGCTTCCTTTCACGATGGTCGGCGGACGCGGACACGGACCCGGAAGCCGAGGCCGAGGAAACACCGGTCATGGTGAGGCCGGCGGCAAGGGCGGCCAGCGCGGCAACCGACTTACGACGGGATGAGGAAATCACTGTGCTCTCCTGGGAGTTCGTGGTGCGGACGTGATCCATCCTTCACGTCCGCACCCTCCCGGATCGTCGGCCCCGAGCCGTATATCGCGCGGCACTCGGCCTCACCCGTGCGGCTATCCCCCGTCCCCCGCCGGGGTGACTACACCGGCGAGAGGACGTAGCAGCCCTTGGACTCTTCCTCATGGGTTTCGCTGCCCGGCACGTCGTCCCGGAAGTCGTGGAACCGGTATTGGCCGCGGTCCCGCAAGGTGGTCGCCGCCGCCTTGGACACCGCTACGCAAAAGCCTTCCCTGAGCGGCTCCTGCCCGCTCGCGCGTCGCAGCACCAAGGTGCCTTCGTACCTGCCGGCGGCGAATCCCCAGCCGACCGCGTTGAAGAGGAGCAGCGGCTGCTGCGGGGTGCTCTGGCTGACCAGGAGGGGGCTCGGGTCCGCCACCCGCTGGTAGGTGAGGTTGCGGGCTGCGGCGTCGTAGGAGAACGATCCCGTCTCGTCCCAGAAGAAGGCGGGCCCTTTGCCGCCCGGTGCGGTCGGCCGCAGGTGGAGCTCGACCTGGGTGATCACCTCGACGCGCTCGGTCTTGACCCGCGTCGACAGCGTCGGCTGGAAGTAGAGCCAGGTGTCCTTCCCCTGGGCGACGCGCGCGATGTGCGGCAGGGCGACATCGACGGAAGGCTCGCGCTGCAAGGCGACGAGGTTGTAGACCGAGAGCCCGAGGGCCACCACGCCCGCCAGCGTCCCGGCCCAGGCGTGCGCCTGTTCGTAGCGCCTCTTGGGGCTCGCCTCGGCGGTGGGCGTGCCCGGCGGGGGCGCGTCCCCGGGCCGGTCACCTGACGGGATCTTGCTGAATGCCATGCCCTCAGGGTCGGACGGCGGGCACCGTCCGGCCCGCATTGTCACCCCACCGGCCCACCGGCCCGTCGCGTGAGCACGCGCGTGGTGCTGCCGTCGTCCTCCGTGATGTCCCGGACGTGCTCGAATCCGAGCCGCTCCAGGACGACCAGGGAAGCCTTGTTCGGTTCGGCGACCGTGGCGTGCACCTCGGTCAGACCGAGCGTGCCGAAGCCGTAGGCGACGATCGCCTCCGCCAGCTCGGTGCCGAGACCGGAACCCCAGGCCTCCGGCGCGAGCGCGTAAATGATCTCGTACCCCCGGACCTCGTCGGTCCGCTTGATCTCCGCGTGCCCGACCAGGCGCCTGTCCGGCCGGCGCACGGCCCAGACGTCGAACAGGTTCCCCGCGTAGACCTTGGTGAAGATCCGCCCGAAGAGCGCCCGGTCCTCGTCCTCGCCGGCGGGACCGTCACCCATCCACCGGGACACGCGCGGGTCCTGGAAGAGGGCGACGAAGTCCTCTTCGTCCTCGGGCGTGTAGGGGGCCAGGAGAAGGCGTTCCGTACGCAGAACCGGCGTCGGTGCGGGTTTCGGCGTCGGTGTCGATGTCGGTGTCACGGGCGGTGACGCTACCCACGGGCAATCGGAGCGGCAATCGGGTTTCCCCGCACCTGGAGGAAGGAGACCGAGGCTGACGGGCCGTGAGACCTGACGGTCCGTTGCCGGTCGTTGCCGGAGAGTTGGCAACGACCGGCAACCGATAGCGGGTGGCGGGAGGCCGAGAGGTACGGTATCCCCCGGGACGCGGGGTGCGTCCCGTGATGCACGAGGCATGGGAGACGCAAGGTGTTGACCGGCGAGCACCTGCGTACCCTGCGCGTCCGGCGCGGCTGGTCGCTGGCCCGGCTGTCCCTCCAGGTCCACTACAGCAAGAGCTACTTGAGCCGGGTCGAGAACGGCCTGCGCCCCCTCAGCCTGGAACTGGCCGAGCGGTGCGACCGTGCCATGGACGCGGGCGACACCCTGGCCCGGCTGGTCCGCGAACGGCTCCGGGCCGAGGAGTCCGTAGACGCGGCCCAAGGGGTGGGCGGAAAGCCGGCAAGGCCGCGCACCGGGAGTCCGGTACCGGCCCAATTGCCCGCCGTGGGGCGGATGTGGGGCCGGGAGGCGGAGGCCGAGCGGGTCCGCACCTTCCTCGCCGGGCGCTCCGGTCCCGCCGTGGTGGCCGTGGACGGAATGGGCGGCGTCGGCAAGACGACCTTCGCCGTCACGCTCGCCGGAGGTCTGGCCTCGTCATGGCCGGGCGGGGTGCTCTTCGCCGACCTGGGTGCCCACGGTCCGTCCGGGCGACGGACGGCACCGGAGGACGTGGCGACCGGGCTGCTCCACGCCATGGGGCGGCCGCCGCAGAGCGTTCCGGTGGAACCGGCCGAGCGGCTCGCCCTGGTCCGCAGTGTGCTGGCGGAGCGCCGGGTGATCGTGGTGCTCGACGACGCCGCCGGTGCCGCTCAGGTGGCACCGCTGCTGCCGGCCGTCGGTGACAGTCTCGTCGTCGTCACCGGCCGGCGGCGGCTGACCGCCCTGAGCGTACGGCACGGTGCCTTGCGGATCCCCTTGGAGCCGTTGCCCGTCGACGAGGCGGTGGGGTTCCTGCGGAGCACCCTGGGGCGGCGGACGGCACCGGAGGTCCGGGCGGCAATACCGGCAATACCGGGATCCGGTGGCGCCCCTGCCGCCCCGGACGACAACGCACGCGACACGGACGGTACAGGCGGCACGGAGGGCACGGACGGCACCGACGCGACGCTGTCGGCCGTCGCCCGCTACTGCGGATGCCTCCCGCTCGCCCTGCGGATCGCGGCCGAGCACCTGGTGGAGTGGGGGGATCCGTTCACCGCCGCGCTGGCCGCGGAACCGGACGCCGGCAGTGCACGGCTGGACGTCCTGGCGGTGCCGGGAGAGAGCAGCGCCGAGGTGCGCTCGGTGTTCGTCTGGTCCTACCAGGCGCTCCCGCCCGACCAGGCGCGGGCGTTCCGGCTGCTGGCGCTGCACCCGGGCGCCGAGATGGGCGTGGAGGCCGCGGCGGCCGTCGTGGGCGAGCCGGCCGCGGCGGCCGGCCGGCTGCTCGGCGAACTGCGGGCCGCGAACCTCGTGATGGAGGTGCGGCCCGGCCGGTACCGGATGCACGACCTGCTGCGCGACTACGCGCGCGAGTGCGCCCGGGCCGACGAGACCCGGGAGGAACTGGCGGCGTGCACCGCACGCATCCTCGCCTGGTACCTGCACTCGGCCGAATCGGTGGCGGACGTGCTGCTGGGCCACGGCCGGCACCGGGCGGCGACCGTGGAAGTGCCCGCGCGGTGCGCGCCGTTGCTGTTCGCCTCGCTCGCGGAGGCGCTGGAGTGGTGCGAGGGCGAGCGGGCCAATCTGAAGGCGTGCGTCGAGGCCGCCGGCGCGGCGGGCAGTCCGGTGGCGTGGCAATTGCCCTACGCACTCTGGCCGTTCCTGTACCTGCGCCATCACCACGGCGACCTGCTGAGCATCGGAACCGTGGCCCGTACGGCGGCGGAGGGCAGCGGACCGCTCGCGGAGGCCTGCGCCGAGAGCGTGCTCGCCGCGGCCCGGGCGGGATTGCGGGATCACGAACGGGCCGGTGAGCACTACCGGCGGACGGTCGACCGGTTCGCCGCGGCGGGCGACGCAGTGGGCGAGAGCACGGCGCTGGTCGCGTACACGCTCTCCTGCCTGCACCGGCGCCTGGGAGCGGAGGCCGCCGGCCACGCGGCCCGCGCGGTGGACCTCTCGACCGGCGCGGGCGACGCGTGGTCCATGGGTGTGGCCCTCGGCGGCCTCGGCGAGCTGCGGATCGCGCTCGGCAGGCCCGAGCAGGCCGTCGACCCGCTGTACCGGGCGGAACAATTCCACCGCGCGCACGGCTCCCTGTGGCTCCAGGCCTCCACCTGGACGCTGATCGCCACCGCCCACCGGGAGATGGGCAACCACCACCAGGCCGAGACGTGTTACCGGACGGCACTCGACCTCCACGAACGCACCGGCATGCGCGCCGGAACCGCCCACGCCCTGCACCAGCTGGGCATCGGCTACCGGGCCCGGGGCCTCGCCCGGCAGGCCCGGCGGACGCTCCGACGCGCCCTGGAGATCTACGCATCGCTCGACGACCCGCGCGAGCAGGCCGTCCTGGAATGCCTGGCCGAAATCGAGGCCGGGAGCAAGTAGCGCACCGCGCGGCAGCTCACCGCCCCGGTGACCGTCATCTGCGCCGTACCGGCCGATACCGGGGGGAGGCTTCGTCCCCGGTCGGGCCACGGTGCCGGGCTCCGGCTCCATGTCGGTCACGCCCCAGTCACCGCACTTCACCGACCGTGAGCACGCCGTGCGTGCCGCGCGCACGGTGAACGACCTGTACGCGGAGGTGGTGCGGCGATGGCCGGACCGGTTCCGGGCGTTCGCCGCGCTGCCGTTCCCGCACACGGACGCCGCGCTGGAGGAACTGGCGCGAGCACTCGACGAGCTGGGCATGGCGGGGGCGTGCACGACGACGTCGGTCCTGGGGCGCTCGGTGGCGGACCCGGCGTTCGAGCCGGTCTTCGCGGAGCTGGACCGGCGCGGAAGCATCCTTTACGTGCACCCGGCGGGCACCGGCGCCGAGTCGCCGCTGATCCGCAGGCCACCGTCTGACGTGGACGATCGGCGCGCCCGTAGAGGACACCGTCGCCGTGATGCACCTGATTCCGGCCGGTGTGCCCAGCCGCTGTCCCCGGCTGAGGATCGTGATCTCGCACCTGGGAGGGGCTCTTCCCATGGTGCTGGCCCGGGCGGACAACCAGTACCTCTGGGAGGCGCCGGACATCCCGGAGAAGCCGAGCGCCGCGGCGCGCCGCATGTGGTACGACACGGTGGGACACGGACATGTGCCGGCGCTGTGGGCGGCCGTGGAGTCCCTGGGAGCCGACCGGCTGGTCCTGGGCACCGATTTCCCCCACCAGGCCGGTGAACAGTTCCTGACCGCCACCGACTACATCAGGCACTCGGGACTCCCCGACGCCCAGGCGACGGCCATCCTCGAGGAGAACGCCACCCGGCTGATCACGTCGTAAGCGCACGTCGTAAGCGGGGGCGGCCGGCGTGTCACGCGCCGTGGTGGGCAAGAAGGGCGTGCGGGTCGCCGCCCACGGGGGTGTGGTCGGTGTGCACGGTCACGGCGGTCAGCCGGGGGACGGCGTGGATCAGGGCGTGTTCGGCGGCAACGGCCAGCCGGTGGGCGTGGACGACGGTCAGGTGCGGATCCACGACGATGTCGGCCTCGGCGCGCAGGGCATGGCCGACCCAGCGGATCCGCACCTGCCCCACGTCGCGCACTCCGTCCACGCCGCGCAAGGTGTTCTCGGCGCTGTCGACGAGGTGCGGGTCGACGGAGTCCATCAGGCGGCGGAAGACCTCCCGGGCCGCGTCCTTCAGGACGAGGAGGATCGCGGCCGTGATGAGCAGGCCGACGACGGGGTCGGCCCAGCGCGCGCCCAAGGCGGCGCCCCCGGCGCCGAGGAGGACGGCCAGGGAGGTGAAGCCGTCGGTGCGGGCGTGCAGGCCGTCGGCGACCAGGGCCGCGGAGCCGATCCGCCGGCCGGTGCGGATGCGGTGCCGGGCCACCCACTCGTTGCCGGCGAAGCCGGCCAGCGCGGCCGCGGCCACCGCCCACAGGTGCGTGACGTCGCGGGGGTGCACGAGCCGGTCGACGGCCTCGTACGCCGCCAGGGCGGACGAGGCCGCCATGACCACGAGGACCGCGACGCCCGCCAGATCCTCGGCGCGCCCGTAACCGTAGGTGTAGCGGCGGTCGGCGGCCCGTCGCCCGAGCACGAACGCGATGCCCAGCGGTACGGCGGTCAGCGCGTCGGCGGCGTTGTGGAGGGTGTCGCCGAACAGTGCCACCGACCCGGAGAGCGCGGCGATCACGGCCTGGACGACCGTGGTGGCGCCCAGCACTCCGAGCGACAGCCACAAGGTGCGCATGCCCTCACGGGAGGCCTCCATCGCCGCGTCGACCTTGTCCGCGGCTTCGTGGCGGTGCGGGGTGAGGAGGTGGCCGAGTCTGTGCCGGAGCCTGTTTCCGTCCATGACACCCACGGTGGCACGCTGATCCGATTGCGGCTACCACCGTCCTACCTGCCGTGACCAGGTGCGACGGCTGCGCAAGTGGCCTTCCGGTCGGCCCGTCCCGCGCCCCCTCAGCCCAGCTCCGCGACGAGCGCCCGCATCGCGTCGAAGGCCGGCTTGGGGGTGTAGTCGTCGGTCATGAGACCGAACCGGTGGAACAGGCCGGGCTCCGCGCTGTCGGCGTCGCGCAGCGCGAAGTGGGTGTAGGTGCGGATGAGGAGTTCTTCCGCGAGGGCCGCGACGGTCCGTACGACGGTCTCGACCACGTCCGCCTGGCGCGCCATGGGGCGGTCGGGGCCGGTGGGCCAGCCGTGCTCGGTGATGTGCAGCGGGAGGTGTGCCAGGCCCGCGGGGGCCAGGACGGCGTCCCGGTGGTGGCGCAGCAGCCCTTCCGTGGCGGCCGCCAGGTCGGCGGCGGCGACGGGCCGGAAGACGTCGGGGAAGAAGTCCAGGCCCACGTAGTCCAGGTCGCCGACGAAGCTCGCCTTCCCCTGGTCGGTGAGGTCGGCGACGAAGGAGGCGGCGGGCCCGAAGAGGGGAGTGGTGTTGAAGCCGACGCGCAGGTGGTCGTGCCCGAGTTCCCGTGCCCGCGCCTTGACGGCGCGGACGCCTCGGGCGATCGCCTCCTGCACGCGGGGGTAGTAGCCGTCGAGCGTGGGCATCGTCGTGACGTTCGGCTCTTCGGTCACCTGCAGGGTGTGCGTAACGGCGCCGTATTGGTCGACCAGTTCGCGCAGGAACGCGCAGTAGCCGTCGACGTCTCCGGCTGCGGACCGGTACTGCGCCACCAAGTCCAGGCGGCGCCCCCGTCCCGCGTACTGCTCCGCGGCGGCCGGTGCCGACGTCGCGTGCGGCCCGCCGGGCCGGGTGGTCTCGTCGAACGCGGTGTAGGCCCGCACCAGGAAGGGACGTTCGGGCTCGCCTTGGAGGAGGCCGAGTGCGGTGGCTATGCGGGCGGGGTCGTCGGGCGGGCCTGCGGCCAGGCCTCCGGTGTCGTCACCGGTGACTCCGCCGGGGTAGATCCCGAAGAGGAGTCCGTCACGTGTGGTCGGCATCGGCGGTGCGGTTCCTCTCGGTCTCGGCGGGCCATGTCAGCGCGCCGGTGCGGATGTCGTCGATGACGGCGTCGATCCAGGCCGTCTCGGAGCGGGCGAGGTCGAGCGCGTATTCGGCTTCGATGACGTGCAGCCGGGGCACGCCGGCCTTCCGGGCGTCCGCGAGGCGTTCCTCGTCGGCCGCGGTGCGCTCGCGCAGGCGGCGGGCCCGCTCCGAGAGGGCGTCGACGGCGCCGTCGGGGCCGAGGGCGCCGAGGTAGGCGACCGCGCCGAGGAACTGCGAGAACTCCCGTTCGGGGCGGCGGATGTGGGAGTCCAGGCGTCGTACGAGCTCCTCGTAGCCGGCCTGCGTGAGGGCGTAGACGGTCTTCTCCGGACGGTTTCCGGACCGTTGCTGCCCTTCCACGGCTGCCCAGCCGGCTTCGGTCAGGGCGGCGACGACGTTGTAGAGCGAGCCCCGGTTGACGGCGGCGGCGTGGTGATCGCTGCGCGTGCGCAGCTCGGCGAGCATCTGGTAAGGGTGCGAGGGCTGTTCCAGCAGGAGGCCCAGCACGGCGAGCACGATCGGGTTGTCGAGGACGCGGCGCGGCATGACCCGAAGCCTATAGTCTAAATAGACCATTAGGCCATGGGGTCATGGAGTCATGGGGGGGTGGGCCATGGAGTCATGGGGTCATAGGGTCATGGGGAAGCTCGGGCCGGAGCTACGCCCGGCCCGGGGAGCCAGCGCGGCACTGCCAGGGCGAGCAGCAGCGGTACGGCGGCGAAACCGGCGATGACGACGGGGACACCGCCCCACAACGAGCCCAGGCCGTAGGCGATGTAGAAGGCGATGGCCACGGCGTCGGTGCCCAGCCCCGCCAGCGAGGTGACCGTGGCGCGCGCATCCGAGCGGACGGCGTCCTGGAGGCGGGCCTGCGACAGCACGATGGCCAGCTGGACGATGCCCAGGCACAGGGCCACGGGCACGATGCCCAGCGGGTGCCGCCCGAGGGAGCCCGTCGCGAGCAGCACCGCGGCGGCCGCGAGGGCGGCGGCCAGCCGCGGGGCGCGCAGCCCGGCCAGCGGTCCGGCGAGCCATCCGCCCAGGGCCTTGCCCACGACGGCGAGGATCACCAGCATCGGCACGAAGGCGGTGGACACGCCCGTCGAACGCACCAGCAGGGGAAGGTACTCGTCGATGACGAGGACCGCGGGGAGGACGGCGGCCACGGCGGCCGCCCGGCGCACCGCCGGATCGCCGCGCACCTCGGCCAGCCCCGCGCGGAGCATCGCGAGGTAGCGCGCGGCACTGCGTTCGGCCGCGCGGGCGTCGGAGAGAGCGCCGGAGACGACGTCGGAGCCGACGTCGGAGGGGGAGACGGAGACGAGCCCGACGCGTCGCGCATCGCGCCGCGTCTCCGGCAGATACAGCGCCGCCCCGGCCGTGGCCGCGCAGACCGCCGCGCTGAGGGCTTCGACCAGGACGTAGTGCCCCACCGCGAGCAGTGGGGTGGCCACGAGCGTGGCGAGCACGTTGGAGGCGAGGGCGCCGACGCGGGAGCGCCCCAGCAGCCGTGGATAGCTCGCGGCCGAGGCCCCGGCGGCGAGTTCGTCGTAGACCAGGGCTTCCAGGGTTCCCGAGGTGAGGGCGTGGCAGGCGCCCCAGAGCAGCACCCCGGCCACGAAGGCGGGGTAGGACGGTGCGAGCGCCCACAGGACGAAGCAGCCGGCGCGCAGGACGGCGCCGAGGGCGAGCAGCATCCGGCGTGAGGCGACGTCCGCCCAGGCTCCTGACGGCACTTCCAGGAGCAGCGCCGAGACGGCCAGCAGTCCGAACAGGGAGGAGACTTCGACGGAGCTCAGGCCGGCGTCGGCGAAGCGCAGGGCGACCACGGGGACGAGCGGGACGAAGTCGTTCAGCGCGGAGAAGACATAAAGCCCTCTGCGCAACCTGATGAACCCGGTTCCCCGCACCCCTTTCCCGCCTTCCCTGCTTTTCCTGCCCTCCCTGCCCTCCCCGCCTTCCCTGTCTTCCCTGTCTTCCCTGTCTCCCCCGAGAGAATGTTCCTGCCGGGAGCGAATGCCGCCGCCGGTTGCATGGGGCGTAAAACCACCTGGTCCGAGCCGGAAGTACGGCACAGAATGGGGCGGATCGACCCACGTCTTTCAGGCACCTTTCAGGCACCGTTCCGGGAGCGTGCACAGGTGTTCGGGGGTGCCTTGCGAGGCCTCCGACCCCTGAGGAGAAGCCATGCGCATCCTGCTGATGAAGCCACCGATCCGGGCCTGCATGGTGGAGGTCGGCCGGCACGTGCCGATCGGGCTCGCCTATCTGTCGTCCGCGCTGCGGGAGGCCGGACACCGGACGACGATCTTCGACGCCCTCTCCTTCACCGAGGACAACCACGTGGTTCCCGAGGACGAACTCACCGCGAAGGAGCGGGAGAAACTCCGGCACCACCCGCGCTGGCAGCACATCCTGCACTGGGGTGCGCGCCGGGAGCGGACGGAAGAGGCGCTGCGCGGCTGCAGGCCGGATGTCATCGGCATCTCCTGCATGTTCACGCCCTTCTACGAGTCCGCCTACGAGCTCGCGCGGCTGGCCAAGCGCATCCACCCGCGGGCGGTGGTCCTCCTGGGCGGTCAGCACGGCACCGTGAGCTTCCCGCACGCCCTGCAAGTGCCGGAGATCGACGTCGTGGTGCTCGGCGAGGCCGAGGCGACGGTCGGCCCGCTCGTCGCCGGGCTGGCGGGCGAACGCCGCCTGGACCGGCTGCCGGGGATCGCCTTCCGGTGCGGCGAGGGGTTCTGCGGATGTACGGAGCCGGGCGCTCCGCACATCCGCCCGCGGGCCCCGTTCGCCGCCGACCTCGACGCCCTCGCGCCGCCCGCCGCCGATCAGCTCGACTTCTCCCGCTACGACGGGACGACCACGCTCATCACCAGCCGCGGCTGTCCCTTCAGCTGCACTTTCTGCACCGTCCACGCCACCGTGGGGAAGGAGTTCCGGGCCCGGACCCCCGAAAACGTCGTCGACGAAATCGAACATTACGTCAACCGATTCGGCGTGCACCGGTTCCTCATCGAGGACGACAACTTCACCTTCGACATGGAGCGGGTCCGCTCGATATGCCGGATCATCAGGGAAAGGCGACTGCAGGTCAAACTCCGGCTGCCCAACGGAATCACCGTGCTGAAGCTCTCCGACGACCTCGTGGCGGAGATGGTCGCCGCCGGGTTCGAAAGCCTCTTCTTCGGCCTGGAGACGACCGACGCCGCGCGGCTGCGCCGCATGCGCAAGGGATTCACCTCACTGCCCAAGGTGGCCGCCGGGGCCTCGCTCTTCCGGCGGCACGGCCTCGACGTCAACGGCTCGCTCATCGTGGGACTCCCTGGCCAGAGCCTCGCCGACATCGCCCAGGACTCCGTGAACTGCGCGCTGGCCGGCGTGCGGTTCTACACCAACCCCTTCTACCCGATCCCCGGCTCCGCGGACTACCGGACCTGTCTGACGGCCGGACTCATCGACAGCCTCACCGAGCCCGCGCTCTTCGACCAGTTCAACTTCGCCTTCGGGAACGGAGAGGTCACACCCGAGGAGATGTACTGGGCGTGGTCGGTCACTCAGGCCATGGCCCTGTGGCCGCGCTACTTCGAGGAAGGCAGCCTGCGCCGCGAGCGGGGCGGCGAAGACGGCGGCGGAGTCTCTCTCGCCGAGGCGGCGGACCGCCTGGTCGCCCACAGCCGGGCCCTACTGGCGACGGGACGCCGGATGGACGTACCCGCCCTCGTGCGCGACGCCCGCACCGTCGGACCGGTCGGTGGCGGGGACGGAAACACGGGCGCCGGCGTATGGGTGCGTACGGACCCGGGCAGCTGCTTCTGCGCGACGCAGCAGGTCGTCGGGGCCGGGCACGCTCTCGCCGACGCGCCCGGCCTGTGCCTGTACTCCGGTGACGTGATCGCCGCCGCCCTGGCCGCGTACACGGGTGTGCCGCACGCCGCGGCCCAGCGCACCTCCGCCGCGGCGGGCGACGCCGAGGGCTGCACCTTCGAGGTGCGGCGCACGGACGCCGAACCGCTCGCGTCCGTCACCGCGGTGTTCCTCGACCGCCTGGACGCCACGCGGCGCGAACCCGGCCAGGAAGTGGTGGGCGCGTCCGTTCCGTAACCGGGCGGCAGGACACCGGCGGGCAGGACGCAAAACGTTTGTCACCGGGGCAGTTCGCCCTCCGCCGGGGCCGCGCACGCCTCGGCTACGGCCTGCGTGTCCCAGTAGAAGGGGCGCACTTCGGAAATCCTGCCGTCCTTGAACGTGATGGTCTGCAGGATCGGGAAGGTCAGTTCGCGGCCCGTCGCCCGGGCGCGGGCACGGACCAGAGTGCGTACCACCGTGGTGCCGCCGGTGGCGAGGAACTCCTGCTCGGCGAACTCGAACAGCTCCCACGCCGCGGCCATCGCCCGCATGTTGCCCTCGATGCCCGCGTGACCGCGCCAGGTTCCGCCGTACGGCAGGGCATCGGCCTGGTGCAGGACGACGTCGGGAGCGAAGTAGGGGGCCAGGAGGCCGAACGCGGCCCTGCCCGGTCCGCCCGCCGCGAGGAAAGCCGCCTCCGCTTCGTACATGCCCGCGAGGAAGGCTACGGAGTCGGTCACGGGGTGGTCAGTCGGCGGATGGTCAGCCGGCAACTGATCAGCCGTCGGTCTGTCAATCGTCGGCCGACCGGCCGTGAACCGGCCGGCGTTGCGGTCGTCGGTCATGCGCAGGTCAGCACCAGCATCAGGATTCGTCATGCGGCCAGCCTGGTCTGCTCACGCCCACCGCGCTGGCGGCATTCGGTCCCCTACCTCACGCCGCGGGGAAGAGAACGCAGCGGTAGGGGGACGTAGGGGCTGAAGCCGTTCCCCTGCCGCCCGTAGTCTGCCGACGGATCCGGAATCCCGGCATCACCGGCATCGGCATCAGCGACACCGGCATCGGCGACACCGGCATCAGTGACACCGATATCTTCGACGGAAGGCAGGCGGTCGGCCGTGGCGACAGTCCTCATCACCGGTTGCAGCAGCGGCATCGGCCTGGAGACGGCCCTGGCGTTCGCCCGGCGCGGGGACCGCGTCCACGCCTCGATGCGGAATCCGGCCAAGGCGGACGCGCTCCGCGAACGGGCGCGCGCCGAAGGCCTGGACATTGAGGTGCTGACGCTCGACGTCACCGACGACACGTCCGTGACCACCGCCGTGCGGACGGTCGAGGAGCGGCACGGCGGGATCGACGTACTCGTGAACAACGCCGGGGTCGACTACACCAGCGCCGTCGAGGGCGCGTCCCTGGAACAGGCGCGCGCGGTGATGGAGACCAACTACTGGGGTGCGCTGCGTACCATCCGCGCCGCCCTCCCCGCCATGCGGGCCCGCGGCGCCGGTGTGATCGTCAACGTCAGCTCCCTGGCTGCCCGGATGTGGGCGGTGCCGTACGGCGGGTTCTACACCTCCAGCAAGGCGGCGCTCGGGGCGGCGAGCGAGGCGCTGGCGACGGAGGTGCAGCCGTTCGGCATCCGCGTGCTGTGCGTCGAACCGGGCGCCTTCAGCTCACGGATCCACGAGAACGCCGCCAAGCGGCAGTCCTCCGGCGACGACCCGTACGCGGCGGACGAGGCGTGGCTGGCGCGCTTCCTCTCGCGGATGGGCGAGGGGGCAGCGGACAGCCGTGAGGCCGCCGAGGGCATCGTCGCCGCTGTGGAAAACCCCGCCACCCCCCTCCACACGGTGGTCGGCAAGGATGCGGAGATGGCACTGGAGTACATGCGCGGGGTCTCGTACGAGGAGTGGCTCCCGCAGTTCGTCCAGCAGGCGGAGTCCTTCGCCGGGCCCCGCCCGGCCCCCGGGGCACGGCCTCAGGAGTGAGCCGGCCTCAGGAGCGGGCGGGCCGTGAGCCCGTGATGTGATGGCGCCGTGAGCCGCACTCCCGCCGAAGACACCAACCGCCGCATGCTCAGGGCCCGTGACGCGATGGACCGCGCCTACGCGCAACCCCTGGACGTGCCGGCGCTGGCCCGGATCGCCCTGGTGTCGGAGGCCCACTTCACGCGCACGTTCCGGGCCGTGTTCGGCGAGACGCCGCACCGCTACCTGCAGCGGCGGCGCGTCGAGCGCGCGATGTTCCTGCTGCGGGAGACCGACCGCAGCGTGACGGACATCTGCTTCGAGGTCGGCTTCGGCAGCCCGGGGACCTTCAGCCGCACCTTCCGCGACATCGTCGGCCGGTCGCCGCGGACGTACCGCAAGGAAGCGGTGTCCGCGGGCGTGCCGACGTGCTTCACGATGGCGTGGACGCGGCCGAGCGGCTGACCGGCTGTCGGCCTCACGCGACCGAGCAGTTCGCCCCCCCTCCCGCGACCGAGCAGTTTTGGATAAGTTTTCGCCCGGCGCTCCCCGTAGCGTGGTGCACATGTTCAACGCCATCACGCAATCGCAGATATACGTCCTCGACCAGGACGAGGCCCTCGACTTCTACGTCGGCAAGCTCGGTCTGGAGGTCGCCGCCGACGTCGACATGGGCTTCATGCGCTGGCTGACCGTCCGCGTCCCGGGCCGGCCCGAGCGCCAGATCCTGCTGGAGAAGCCGGGCGCCCCGGCGATGTCGGAGGAGACGGCGCAGCAGGTCCGCGAGCTGGTGACCAAGGGGGCGATGGGCGGCTGGCTCATCTTCACCACGGACGACTGCCGCAAGACGTACGAGACGCTGCTGGCCCGGGGCGTCGAGTTCACCGAGGAGCCCACCGACCGCCCGTACGGGACCGACTGCGGCCTCCGCGACCCCTTCGGCAACCGCATCCGCTTCACCCAGCCCAGGGCCTGAGGGAGGCCCTGCCCTCCGGGGCCGTACGGCACCGTAATCTGGCGCCTGTCGACGGTGACGAGGGGGGAACGTGAACATCGCGCTGTTCGCGCTCGGGGGCACGATATCGGTGTCCGGGCGCGCCAAGGGTGAGCGGCTGACCGGTGCCGAGATCACGGCTGCGGTGCCCGGGCTCGACGGGCTCGGGGCGGTGCTGGACGTGCAGGACGTCCATGCCGTGCCGAGCGGGAGCCTGACCTTCGCCCAGGTGCTCGACGTCGTCTCGGCCGCGTCGCGGGCCGTGGCGGACGGGGCGGCCGGTGTCGTCGTCACACAGGGCACCGACACGCTGGAGGAAACCGCGTTCCTCGCCGACCTGGTCTGGGAGCACGAGGCACCGTTCGTGCTGACCGGCGCGATGCGGCAGCCCGGCATGGCCGGCGCCGACGGGCCGGCCAACGTGCTCGCGGCCGCGCACGTCGCCGCCTCCCCCGCGGCGCGGGGACTCGGCGCGCTGGTCGCCTTCAACGACCAGGTGCACGCGGCGCGATGGGTCCGCAAGTCCCACAGCACGAGCACGGCGACGTTCACGTCACCGAACGCCGGGCCGGTGGGCCACGTCATCGAGGGCGAGGTGCGGGTCCTGGCCGTGCCGCCGCGCCGTACCACCGTCCTGCCGGCCGGCTGCAGCAGAGCACGGGTCGACGCCGCGCGCGTGGCCCTGCACTGCGTCACCCTGGACGACGACGGGGACCGGCTCGAAGGGCTCGCCGAGACGTACGGGGGCCTGGTGGTGGCCGGCTTCGGCGTCGGGCACGTGCCCGCACCCCTCGCCCCCGTACTGGGTGCTCTCGCCGACCGCATCCCGGTCGTGCTGACCTCCCGCACGGGCAGCGGCCCGGTGCTGCGGCACACCTACAGCGCGCCCGGCTCGGAGACCGACCTGCAGCAACGCGGGCTGATCAACGGCGGGCTGCTCGACCCGTACAAGGCCAGGGTGCTCCTGCGCCTGCTGCTCGCGGCGGGCGCGGGGCGCGAGGAGGTGGCCGCGGCGTTCGCGGAGCACGGCCGCTGACACGCTCGCCGTCAGCCGGCGTCCCCAACGAACGGCCGCGCACGGGCCCAGTGCTCCTCGAACTCGGCGCGGCTGATCTCCTGCCCCGCCACTTCCGGGGCGAAGACGTCCACGATCGGCGGATTGAAGGGCCAGTCGTCGGGGGTGCTCTTGACGACGCTTCCGTCCTCGGACAGCTCGACCTGCCGCGTGCGGCGCCCGTCGGGCCCGACCTCCATCAGGTAGACGGCCGAATCCTCGTCGCCCTCGCTGCTCTCGTCGTCCCCCTCATCCCCCTCATCCCCTTCGTCCCATCGGCGGCGCAGGTACAGGACGTCCTTGCCGGCGAGGGCGCCGAAGCCCGGGCGTCCGCGCTGCGCGTCGCGCGCGGACCGCAGCCCGTCCAGGCCCGGGGGCATCCGCGGCGCGTCGATGTCGACTTCCTCCAGGTCGTCGTCGCCCCCGCGCCACGCCACGGTCTCCGGGTCCGTGACGACCTCGACCCACGCGAACGTCTCGCGGATCTCCCGCTCCGACCGCGCGGAGACCCACCACCACGAGCCGCCCATGCCGTAGTCGTGGAGAACGAGGAAGCGCGTCTTGAGCGCTGCGTCAGTACCGGTCACAGCGACAAAGACTACTGGGACAACCTTGGGTCACCCCACCGGCAACTTAGGCTAGCCTAAGTTCACTTTCGTTCGAACGGCCTGCCGGATCCGCTTCTGAGGACGGTCACCATGCAGCGACAGCACAGCCAGGGAACTCCCGGCACCGCACGGACCCGAGACGGACGCGAGCTGTACTTCATGGAACGGCCCGGGCCGGCAGCAGGCGGGGCGGAAGACGCAAGGCCGACCGTGGTGTTCGAAGGAGGCCTGGCCGCGACCCGCTCGTACTGGGCGCCCGCCCAGCAGGCTCTGGCGAAGTCGGCACGGACCGTGGTCTACGACCGCAGCGGCCTGGGCCGCGGCGCGCCCGACCCCTCGGGCCGGCGCCACCTCGCCAGGCTCGCCGACGATCTGGGAGACCTGCTCGACCACCTCGGACCCGGCCCGTTCATCCTGGTGGGGCACAGTTGGGGCGGCCCGATCGTGCGCCTCGCCGCGGCGGCCCGGCCCGAGCGGATCGCGGGCCTCGTGCTCGCCGATCCCACGGACGAGGCCTGCGACCTGCTCTTCGACCCCTCCATCCGCAAGCTGGAGAAGAGCCGCCTCCGCATGGCCATGCTGCTCGCCCGCCTCGGCATGTTCGGCCTCCTCTTCCGCAAGGTGACCGCCGCCCTGCCGCCCGACGCCGCCGCCGACATGCGGGCGGAGGCCTTCACCGTCACGGCGATACGGTCCATGGGCGCCGAACAGGCCACCGTCGAGGCCGACCTGCGCGCCCTGCTCGACCACCCGCCGGCTCTCGGCGACCTTCCGGTCACGGTCATCTCCGCGACCCGGCCCACCCTCGGCATGAGCGCACAGGCCCGCACGTCGGTGAACGCCTCCCACGCGTACCGCGCCCGGCAGTCGCCGCGCGGCCGGCACGTCCTCGCGCACCAGGCCGACCACATGGTCCCCACGGCGGAACCCGGGATCATCGTCACCGAGACGGAGCTCCTGCTCAGCCCGGGCGCTCGCCGAGCAGATCATGCCTGAACGGTATAAATTGATGGAAAATGAAAGGGGGGATGGATGGGGGGATGAATCGGGAGAGGAGACGGCATGTCCTCGAAGCGGCGTCGCAAGAAGAGGGCCCGCCGCAAGGCGGCCAACCACGGCAAGCGCCCCCAGTGCTGACCCTGTGCACACCCTCTGGGCACCACTTCGTCAGTCGGTGTGACACACGCGGAACGGCATGCCGGCGTCCCGTAGCCGTGCGATCAGCGCGTCGCCCATGGCCGTAGCCGTCGTCACCTGGCCGGCGGTGGCCGGCAGGTCGTCCAGGGCGAGGCTCAGTGACGCCTCGGCCAGTATCTTCGCCGTCTCCCCGTAGCCCGGGTCACCGCCCGTCACCTCGGTGAACACGCGCCGGCCGCCGCCTGCACCGACGGCCCGCACCCGGAACCGCGCCCGGGCCCGCTGCTCCGCGCTCGGCCCGCGCCCCGGCTCGTAGCGGCTCATCAGCCAGGACCGTACGGGGGACACCTGCGCGGCCGCCCACACCACTCCCAGGCCGACCGGCCCGGCCAGAGCGACGGGCAGCCGCTTCACCGACGCGTAGTGGCGGTAACGGAAGTCGGGCCCGTACCGCTCCAGCGCGGCCGCCGAGCGGCGTACGACCTGGGGGTCGAGCGTGGGCAGCGGCAGCGCCCACGTGCCCGTCTCCTTACTGAACCGCGGCGCCCCCAGCGGAGCCCGGACCCGGCGCCCGGCCGGCCTCGGCTCGTACCGGCTGCGCTCCTCCGCCGCCGCCTTCGCCTGGCGCTGCCGCGAGGCGATCGCCAGGGACGAGGCCAGCGTGCCGCCGGAGATGATCCCCGACGCGTGCACGAAGCCGTCCACCGTCAGCGGCACGCCCTCCGGCAACTGCTGCACGGTGAAGTACGCGAGGAGGTCGTGCGGCACCGAGTCGAACCCGCAGGCGTGCACGATGCGCGCGCCCGACCTGCGGGCCTGGGCGTCATGGCGTACGTACGTCATGTCCACGAACTCGGGCTCTCCGGTGAGGTCCGTGTAATCGGTACCGGCTTCCGCGCACGCCGCCACCAGTTCCTGCCCGTACCAGATGTACGGGCCGACCGTCGAGGCGACGACGTGCGTGGACTCGGCCAGTGCGCGCATAGCGGCCGGGTCGCCCGCGTCCGCGGTCACCAGAGCCACATCCGCGGCACGCAGCGAGTCGAGCGCCGCCAGCCGCTCCCGCAGCCTCTCCAGCTTCGCGCGGTTGCGCCCGGCGAGCGCCCACCGGCACCCCTCCGGCGCGTGCTCCAGCACATACTCGGCCGTGAGCTCCCCGACGTAACCCGTCGCCCCGAAGAGCACGACGTCGTACGGGCGTTCCGGGCCGGTCTGCCTGTTCATCGTGCCGCTGCTGCTACCGCTCATGGGGAACCTCCGGCTGCTGGGGTCGAGGTCGACGTCACCGGGCTCCCGCACCGGTTGTGCGGTGGCGGTCCGCCCTGGTGTGATTCTCCGCGTGCCGGGCCGCTACGGGCCCCTACCAACTATCCCCGCGCGTGTCCCCGGCCGAGGGCCGGAAACCCGCCATGCGACCAGGGGCCGGCTGAAACACCCTCAGATGCGCTCGGGTGTACTGCGAGCCGGAGCACTGCCGCCGGCCTCGCGCGCACGCCGGGCGCCCCCGAACGCGCGGCGGCGCCGCTGCGCACCCGGCCGAGCCGCATGCCCATGCACGAACCGGTGGTGGGGAACGGTTCCGGTGGGTGCGCGAACGGGCGCGGGCCCATGCTCGTTGCGGACAGCGCGGTCCAGAGGCGAACCGTTCGCCTTCTCCCTTCTCGACGCCACGCGCAGAAACGGCAGGCACACCATGCCAGTGCACCCGCTCGTGCACCCGCTCATGCACCCGCTCGCCCGGCGGTCCGCGATCCTCGCAGCCGCCGCAGCAATGCTGACCCTGACCCCCGCCGCAGCACACGCCGCCGCCCCCTCCCCTGCACCCATCAAGAACGAGGACGCGGGGTGGTACCTCGACAGCGGCGGTGAAACGTCCCCCGCCAAGGCCCCCACGTACACCGTCAAATACACGGGAGAACCCGCCTCCGCCCCCGGCAACCTGAAGTGGTCCTACGACCCCGCCACCAAACTCATCAAGAACGAGGCGAACGGCTGGTACCTCGGCAGCGGCGGCGACTCCTCGTCCTCCGCCAAGGCCCCGGCGTACACGACCACATACACGGGTGACCCGGCAACCGCTCCCCCACAGCTGAAATGGTCCTACGACGCGAGCACCAAGCTCATCAAGAACGACGGCAACGGCTGGTACCTGGGCACCGGCGGCGACGACTACGGCAAGGCACCCGCGTACACCTCGAAGTACACGGGAACCCCGTCATCGGCACCGGCCCAGCTGAAGTGGTCGATAACGACATCATCCTGAACCCCGGCCACGCCCCACGCCGTCCGGCCCCACTGACGCGGCAGGCCGCGCTGCCAGTGGGACCGCTTAGTGTGCGGGGAGGGTCAGGGGAAGGGAAGCCGTGGGAAGGGACGGACGTCATGCGTGACGGCATTCAGTGGCTGTTCGACCTGCACATCTGGGACGAGAGCATCGTCTTCGCCCGCGGCATAGGGCCGGAGGAACTGGCCACCCGCATGGGAGGTGACCTCCCCGGTGCCGGTCGCAGGCCGATCAGCGACATGGAGGCGTGGGACGCGGTCGCCAACGGCCTGTACCGCCCCGGTGAGGACGGGGACGGCCTGATCCGCGTCGGCAGGAGCGGCGACTGGTCTTTCGCCCTGGAATACGGCGACTCCACAGGCCACGAGCGCCTTCCGGAGGTGTCGCGCCAAGGGGCCGAGGCCATCCGCCTGGACCCGGCGCCGGCGCATCCCCCGAAGGTGCTCGACTACGCCCGGGACGGGAAGCTCGTCTGCCGTTTCGATCTCGGTGAGGAGCACGAGGGCGGCGAACGCCGCACCGTCGGCATCGTCGAGAGTCACTTCGGCCTCTCCCTCCCCCGCGAGCCCTTGGTGGGCCAGGTCGTCCTTCCCTTCTACGTGGTACGCGGGACACCGGAGATCGAGGACTTCGAGGAGACCGACGACGTCCTCGTCGACTGAGGACGGCCAGTTCGCGCCTTGCCCGCGTGTCGGCGCGCCCCACAGACTCCTCTCGGCCGGTCCGGCATTCCAGAAGGGCAGGGATGACTGTGCTCAGGCGCGCCATGCTCGGAGTGACCTCACTGCTGACCGCCGCGGCCGCGGCCTGGATGCCGGCCGCCGTCGGCCACGCGGCGCCCTCGTCGGAGCGCCCGCCAGTACAGGCGAGACCCGCGAATCCCCTGTCGGCGGACCGGATCGTCATCGGTACGTTCAACCAGGCGGGCGGGCACAAGGTCTACGGCAAGCTCACCGACGAAGCACCGGACGCCCTGGTCCGCAGCGTCCGCGACTGGAAGCCCATTTTCGTCACGCTGCAGGAGGCCTGCAACGACTGGTCGGACCGTGTCCGGAACGCCCTTTCGGCGGATTACGAGCTGGCCACCACCGATATCTTCGGCGGGACGGACACCTCCCGGAATCCGGTGAAGTGCTACCACAACAACGCCCTGCAGCAGAACGCCGTGCTGTACCGCAAGGACCTCGGCATCGAGAAGTCCTTCGCCGAAGTCCTGACCCCTACGGACATCAAGGACCCCATCGAGCGCCGGCAGATGATCTGCGTGAAGTCGGCCGCCCGCAAGCTCCTCGTCTGCTCGGCGCACCTGACCTCGGGGAACGAGTCGTTCCCCCTGAACGTCCGGCGCAGGGAAGCCGCTGCCGCCAAGGCGATTCTCGCGAGGGCGGAGTTCGCCGGGTACATGAAGTTCCTCGGCGGGGACTTCAACGACGACCCCCTCTCGGCGGTCGCCGACAACTTCTACGATCCGGGCTACGGACGCGGCGCGCACGGCACGTTCAAGGAGACCGACAGCCCGTGCGGAAACACCATCAAGGAGAGCGAGTTCATCGTCAGCACGTTCGTCTGGTGCCGTAGCGGCGAGGCGACCCATGACGGCGGCGACAAATTCGACTACCTCTTCGTCCCGCCGTCCGTCCACGTGAAGTCCTCGGACGTCACGCACACGAAGGTCTCCGACCACAAGCCGCTGTGGGCGGAAGTGACGTTCCCGGCCCTCACCACGGCCACGGCCAGAACCTCAGCCACGGGCACCGTCAGTACGCCCCTCACGTGCGGCTTCTACGACGGCAACAGCGTCGTCATCAAATTCGGATCGTCCGGGGATGCCGTGAAGGAAGCCCAGTGCATCCTGGTCAAACGGGACTACGACATCGGGCCGTTCGGTATCGACGGCCAGTACGGGCAGGACACACGGGCCGCCGTGCGCGCTTTCCAGGACCACTACAACCGCCTCTGCAAGGGCACACTGGCCGTCGACGGAGAAGTCGGCCCGAAGACCTGGCCCGCCCTGCGCGAATGGTGCTAGGTTCCGGCCGGCCGATTTTCGGCTGTGGGAGGACGCCGTCGGCGATTGACGTCCGAAGGGACCGGGCGGGCTTCACCACCTAAGCCAAGTCCTGCCCCCGGTGGGAACATCCCAGCCGGCTCACACGGGCATGCGATAGCTTGCCCGCCATGACTGAACTCGGCCCCGTCGCCTGGCCGCCCGCCCCGATACGGAGCGAACGGCTCGTGCTTCGCGCGTCCGGGTCACGTCCGTCCGGATGCCGGGGAGCCCGAGCTCGGCTATATGTTGCTGGCGGAGGCGTGGGGATGCGGATACGCCGCCGAGGCGTGCGCGGCGGCACTCGGCTGGTTCGCCGACGCGGTTCCCGGCGAGCCGGTGGTGCTCTGCACCCGCACCGCCAACGACCGCGCCATGCGCCTCGCGGCGAAGCTGGGGTTCATCGAGGTGGAGCGGTTCGAGGAGTACGGCGCCGAGCAGTGGTTCGGCGCGATTCACGTGCCCCTCGCTACAACGCCCTTGACATAGGCGACCCTGAATTCCCTACGATCACGTCATGGTCTCGGCCCAGCTCGTATTCCTCGCGCGACGGACCCACCGCTCGGTGCCGGGTCCGTCGCGTCTGCTGTGGCTGGCCCTGTTGTTGTTCGGCGTGCTCTACACCCACGGCGTCAGCGGGGAGAGCGCGGTCAGTCACGCGACCGGCAAGCCGGTGGCGCTGTCCGCCTTCGCGCACGCCATTGACGAGCATCACGCCCATGGGGAGCCGGCCCCGGTCGCCGCTCCCGGCGTCGCGGAACAGACCGACGCTTCCGAGCGCCACGAGGACGAGTCCTCCCACGGCGCCGAGGACTGCACGTCCGGCAAGCCCCAGGAGGGCCCGGCCCTCTTCGCCCCCGGTTGCTCGGCGCTGTGCGACGCGCTGCGGGCAATGAGCGCGCATTCCCGGCCGGGCACACGGCCGTCTCCGGCCGCGCCGGAAGCAGCGCCGTCGGCGACGTCCCGCGTCCTGCGCATCTAGAAGTCCGTCAGGCACTCCGAAACGGTGGGATTTCGCTCCCACCCGGTCCTGGTGCCCGCATTCTCGGTATTTCTCTCCTCCCCCTGAGGGGGATTGCGGAGAAAGCCGCGCCCTGCCTCGGTTCCTTCTGCCTGCGCTGCGCCGTGTTCCTTTGCGTTCCTTCGCGTTCCTTCGCATTTGATGACCGCAGGAAAAGCCCGGGTCCTGGGACCGCCCACCCCTCGCCCTTCCCTCTCCCCCACCGGTGCATCGACCGAAAGGCGAACGAACCATGGACCCGTTGACGACCGACAGTGACCACGCTGCCCGTTCGCGCTTCCCCGGCCTGTCCGGCATCTCCGGCCTGGTCGGCGACACCCCCGTCCTGCGCGTGTCCGAACCCCTCGCCCCCGCCGGGCACGGCTTCTGGGCCAAGCTGGAGGGCTTCAACCCGGGCGGCATCAAGGACCGTCCCGCCCTGTACATGGTGGAACGGGCCCGCGCCCGCGGCGACCTCGCTCCCGGCAGCATGATCATTGAGTCCACCAGCGGCACGCTCGGACTGGGGCTGGCCCTGGCCGGCATGGTCTACGGGCACCCGGTCACCCTGGTCACCGACCCCGGCCTGGAGTCGTCCTTGACCCGGCTGCTGAGCGCCTACGGTGCGCAGGTCAACGTCGTCGCCGAACCCCACCCGGCCGGCGGGTGGCAGCAGGCGCGCCGCGAACGCGTGGACCGGCTGCGGGAGCAGTACCCCGACGCGTGGGTGCCGGACCAGTACAACAACCCCGACAACGTCGCCGCGTACACCCCGCTCGCGCTCGAACTGGCAGCCCGGCTGGGCCACATCGACATCCTGGTGTGCAGCGTCGGTACCGGCGGCCACTCCGCCGGCGTCTCGCGCGTACTGCGGCAGCTCTACCCCGGTCTGAGACTGGTCGGCGTGGACACCATCGGCTCCACGATCTTCGGGCAGCCGGCCCGCAACCGGCTGATGCGCGGCCTCGGCTCCAGCATCTACCCGCGCAACGTGGCGTACGAGCACTTCTCCGAGGTGCACTGGGTCTCCCCCGCCGAGGCCGTGTGGGCCTGCCGCCAACTGGCCTCCTCCCACTACGCGAGCGGCGGCTGGAGCGTCGGCGCGGTCGCCCTGGTCGCCGGCTGGCTCGCCCGCACGCTCCCGGCGGACACCCGGATCGCCGCCGTCTTTCCCGACGGTCCGCAGCGCTACCTCGGCACGGTCTACGACGACGACTACTGCGCCGCCCACGGCCTCCTCGGCGCGCCCCCGGCCGCGGAGCCCGAGGTCGTGGGGAGGCCGGACGAGAAGGAGGTCACCCGCTGGACGAGGTGCGTCACCGTCGTCGACCCGCTGGCCTCACGGCGTGGCGCGGGGCCCGCCGAGGAGGGCGGCGGCGCCGGTGCGGACGTCGAGGGCCGGCTGTGAAGAACCCGAAGAGCCCGACGAGCCAGAAGAGCCAGAAGAGCCAGAAGAACCCGGAGAGCCCGAAGAACCCCCTGTCGCAAGCGCGCACCTTCGACCGCAGCGTGCAGCTGCTGATGGTGAATCAATTCACCATCAACCTGGGCTTCTACATGCTCATGCCCTACCTCGCCCAGTACCTGTCCGGGAACCTCGGCATGGCCGCCTGGACCGTCGGGCTGATCCTGGGCGTCCGCAACTTCAGCCAGCAGGGCATGTTCTTCTTCGGCGGCACCCTCGCGGACCGCTTCGGCTACAAGCCCGTGATCATCACCGGGTTGACGCTGCGCATCGCCGGCTTCGCCGTGCTCGGGCTCGTCGACTCCCTGCCCGCGCTGCTGGCGGCGTCGGCGGCCACCGGCCTGGCGGGCGCCTTGTTCAACCCGGCCGTACGGGCCTACCTCGCCCACGACGCCCGCGAGCGGCGAGTGGAGGCGTTCGCCCTCTTCAACGTCTTCTACCAGGCCGGGATCCTGCTGGGCCCGCTGGTGGGGATGGCGCTGACGGGAGTGGGCTTCCGCCTGACGTGCCTCGTGGCGGCCGGGATCTTCACCGTGCTGGCGGTCGTGCAGGTCCGGGCGCTACCGGCCCGGGCACCGTCGCACGGGGCCGGCAGCTCGGTGACGTCGGTGTTCTCCCAGTGGCGCACGGTGGTGTCCAACCGGCCGTTCCTGCTGTTCTCCCTGGCGATGATCGGCTCGTACGCGCTGTCCTTCCAGGTGTACCTCGCGCTTCCACTGGAAGTGCGCCGCGCGGCCGGGGACGAGCGGGTCGGGACCCTCGGCGTGGGCCTGCTGTTCGCCGCCTCCGGGCTCGCCACCATCGCGGGCCAGACCCGGCTCACCGCTTGGTGCAGACGGCACTTGGGCACCGGAAGGTCACTGGTCGCCGGGCTCACCGCCCTGGGGGCCGCCTTCCTGCCCCTGGCGGCGGCCGCCGCGCTCCCGATACCCCCGGGCGGACCGGCCCGCTGGGCACTGGCGGTCGGACCGCCCCTCCTGTCGGCACTCCTCATCGCCCTGGGCACCATGCTGGCCTACCCCTTCGAGATGGACACGATCGTCGCCCTCGCCCGGAACCGGTACGTGGCCACGCACTACGGCCTCTACAACACCATCTGCGGCATCGGTATCACGCTGGGCAACCTCCTCACCGGCGCGGCACTGGACACCGCCCGTTCCGCCGGAACCCCCGCGCTCCCATGGCTCGCCCTCGCAGCTACGGGAGGCGTCTGCGCACTGGCCGTGTTCGCCCTGCACCGCACGGGCCGCCTGGCACCGACCGCACCGGACCAGCCCGGTGCCCCGGGCGGAACCGCCCGCCCGCCGGCCCCGGTGCCGGGGGGTTAGGCTCGGGGCGATCAGCACTTTCGAACGGGGGTCCGAGAAGTGGCCGGGACGGTAACGGCAGTCAGCAGCAACAGCGCATACTCGTTCACCAAGCCCAACCGGGCCGGCATTACGTTGCTCGCCGGACTCGGAGTAGAGGGGGACGTACACGCCGGCGTCACGGTCAAGCACCGCTCTCGTGTCGCGCAGGACCCCACCCGGCCGAACCTGCGCCAAGTCCACCTCCTGCAAGCGGAACTCTTCGCAGAGCTCAGCGAAGAGGGATTCCACGTGGCGCCCGGCGAACTGGGCGAGAACATCACCACCAGCGGCCTCGACCTGCTCGGCCTGCCCGTCGGCACGCTGCTGCACCTCGGCAACGAGGCCGTCGTGGAGGTCACCGGCTTGCGTAATCCCTGCCTGCAGATCGACACCTTCCAGGAGGGGCTGCTGAAGAAGGTCGTCGGCCGCGACGAGGACGGAAACATCGTGCGCAAGGCCGGAATCATGAGCGTGGTGAAGGCGGGCGGAAGGGTGCGTCCCGGCGACGCGATCACGGTCGAACTCCCCGACGGGCCGCACCGGCCCCTGGACCGGGTGTGATCTCCTTGCCCTTTCGCACCGATCGGTCGCTTTACAGCGAGGGGGATGCGTAGCCCGTGATCTCGAAGCGTGCCCGGCGGACAGCCGCGGAGTTGCTGGGCGAGCGCCCCGTCGCCGCGGGATGGTGCAGACTCGCGGGTCCCGTCCCGAAGCCGCCGAAGGATGTCCACGAGGCGGCCGGCCGACCGCGGCTGCGGCCGGGCCGGATACGTCCCCTCGGGATCCTGGGCTGTATCGCAGTGTCCCCCTTCATGCTGATCGGCATCGGTTACGCCGCCCTGGAAGCGACCGCCGAGGCCGTCCTCGGACCCCTGCTGCGCACGAAGAAGGAGCGCCAGGCGCTCCGGGAGGAGAAGGCGCGCAAGGAACGGCTCCGGCGCGACACCGAGCTCTCCGGGAACCGGCCTGCCGAAGTCTTCGACGGTGACTGGCAGGCGGAATCCGGCCAGTTTCTCCTGCGGTGGTACGGCCGGTCCTCGCACCCGTCCCGGCTCGTCGTCCTGGGCCCCGACCGCATCGTGCTGGCCGGCCCGCCGCGCCGGGTGACGCTGGGGCAAGGCAAGAAGGCGCAGATCCTTGACGTCCTGAAGGCCGACCGGGCGATCGTCGAGGACCCGGCGCGAGGCCGGTTCTCCACCGGCCGGCTTCGGATCCCGCAGCCGCGCGTGACCTTCGATAGCGGCCTCGCGCCGGTCACTTCCCGCTGTTCTCGGCGAGGGTGTGGGCCACGAGGGCGTTGGCGTGGCCGTGGCCCAGTCCGTGCTCGGCCTTGAGCCAGGCGACGAGTTCCATGTGCTTGGTCAGCGACGAGGAGGAGATGAGGTTCTTCCACTCGGCGATGGGGCGGCCGTACTTCTTCTCTATGGAAGGGAAGTAGCTGGCGGGGCCTTTGACGGTGTCGCTCATGTCGGTGTTCTGCCTTTCCGTCGTCTACGTAGCTGTCGTTACGCAACTGTCGTTACGTAGGGTTCGTTCACGTGTGGCCACGGCAGGTACGGCAGCTCCCTTGTGTACGATGTCCACATTCGGGAAGCAGGAAGATCCGCACCTCCTGATCGATCTTGCAGAAGCCTAAGCGAACTAAGTGGATGCTGTCCACATGTGAGGGAGACATGGCACCGGCACCAGCACCGGACAAGGGCCGGCCGAAGAGCCCGCGGCCGACGCGGAGCACCTACCGCCACGGCGACCTCCGCAACGCCCTGATCAAGGCAGGCGTCGAACTGGCCCGCGAGGGCGGGCCGGAAGCGGTCGTGCTGCGCGCCGCCACCCGCCAGGCGGGCGTCGTCCCGAACGCCGCCTACCGCCACTTCGCCGACCGCAGTGCCCTCCTGCACGCCGTCTCGCAGGCCGCGATGGCCCGGGTCGCCCGCACCATGGAGGCCGAGCAGGACGCCCTGCCGCCGGCCGCGGACGACAAGGAGGCCGCCCGGGCCCGCTTCCGCGCGGTCGGTACGGGCTATCTGCGCTTCGCCCAGGAGGAGCCCGGCCTGTTCCGCGCGGCCTTCCACGTCCCGGGCGACATGACCCACGCCGCGGACGACGACGCCGCGGGAAGCGGCGGCAAGACACCCTTCGAACTTCTCGGCGCCGCCCTCGACGACCTCGTGGAGACCGGCGTCCTGCCCGAAGACCGGCGCCCCGGCGCCGAGTTCCTCGCCTGGTCGGCCGTCCACGGGCTCGCCGTCCTCCTCATCGACGGCCCCCTGCGCGGCCTCCACCCCACCCAGGCCCACGATGCGGGCCGGCACGTCATCGACATGATCGAGCGCGGGATCTGACTCTCAGGCAGTCGTCTGCTCGGAGCGTTCGGAGCGTTCGGAACGCTCGGAACGGAACGTGCGGCGGTACGTCCAGGGACTGACGCCGACGGCCGTACGGAAGTGCCGGCGCAGGGAGGCGCCGGTACCGAGTCCGGCCCGTTGGGCGACGAGGTCGACGGGCCAGTCGGTGGTCTCCAGGAAGTGCCGTGCGAGGTCGACGCGCTGCCGGGTCAGCCACTGGCCCGGCGTGCTGCCGGCTTCGTCGCGGAAGCGGCGGCTGAAGGTGCGCACGCTCATGTTGGCACGGGCGGCGAGGCCGGACAGGGTGAGGGGTTCGGCCAGGTGCTGCGAGGCCCACGCCCGGGCGGCCGCGGTGCTGCCGCTGTCGTCCGGGTCCGGGACGGGGCGGCGGATGTACTGGGCCTGGCCGCCGTCGCGCCAGGGCGGTACGACGCAGGAGCGGGCGACCTCGTTGGCGACGCGGCTGCCGTGGTCCAGGCGGACGATGTGCAGGCACAGGTCGATGCCCGCGGCGACTCCGGCGGAGGTGAGGACGTCGCCGTCGTCGACGTACAGGACGCCGGGGTCGACGCGGGTGGTGGTGAACATCCGCTGCAGCCGGTCGGCCTCGCGCCAGTGCGTGGTGGCGGGACGCCCGTCGAGGAGGCCCGCGGCGGCCAGGACGTAGGCGCCGGTGCAGATCGCGACGATCCTCGTGCCGGGGCGGATGGCCGCCAGGGCCTGCCGCAGCGGATCGGGCAGGCGGCCCTCGTCCCGTATCGCGCCCAGCCGGTGGGAGGGCGGGATGACGACGGTGTCGACGGCGGCCAGCAGGGAGGCGTCGTGGGAGACGGCGAGGTCGTAGTCGGCTTCGGCGCGCACGGGGCCGCCGTCCAGGCTGCACGTGGTCACGGAGTAGAGCGGGTTGCCGTCGCCGTCACGAGCGGCGTCGAAGATGCGGGCGGGTATGCCGAGCTCGAAGGGGACGACGCCGTCCAGGGCCAGGACGCCTACGCGGTGCATGGCCGGATCCTTTCACGACCT
Source organism: Streptomyces sp. URMC 124 (assembly GCF_051386455.1). Taxonomy (NCBI): domain Bacteria; kingdom Bacillati; phylum Actinomycetota; class Actinomycetes; order Kitasatosporales; family Streptomycetaceae; genus Streptomyces; species Streptomyces sp. URMC 124. The sequence goes on along the minus strand of NZ_JBPQTS010000025.1, from coordinate 17,972 downwards.
GGCCATCACGCCACCACCAGGGGATGTACCGGCCGGGCAGCCTTGGGGTCATGCCGGGCACCACTGCCGGCTCGAGAACCCGCACTCCCCTGAGAAGGAACCCTTCATGTCCCACCCCCTCGCCCTCCCTCCGACCATGCGTGCCGTATCGCAGGACGAGGCGGGAGGCCCCGGCGTCCTGAAGGTCATCGAAACGGACCGGCCGGAGCCCGGCCGGGGCGAGATCCTGGTCCGCGTGCGCGCGGCCGGCGTGAACCCCGCCGACTGGAAGACCCGCGAGCGCGGCGCGTTCGCGACCGGAGCCGTGCCCCCGTTCACCCTCGGCTTCGACGTGGCCGGTGTCGTCGAAGCCGTCGGCGCGGGAGTGACCGTCTTCCGGCCCGGCGACGAGGTGTTCGGGATGCCCCGCTTCCCGTACCCGGCGGGCGCGTACGCCGAGTACGTCACCGCGCCCGCCCGCCACTTCGCTCCGCGCCCGCACGGCCTCGACCACGTCCGGGCCGCTGCCCTGCCGCTGGCATCGCTCACGGCGTGGCAGGCCCTGGTCGACACCGCTCGGGTACGGCCCGGGCAGCGCGTTCTCATCCACGCCGCGGCGGGTGGCGTCGGCCACCTGGCCGTGCAGATCGCCAAGGCGCGCGGCGCGTACGTCATCGCCACGGCGAGTGCCGCCAAGCACGACGTGCTGCGCACGCTCGGCGCCGACGAACTCGTCGACTACCGCACCCAGGACATCGCTTCCACCGTCCGCGACGTCGACGTCGTCCTCGACAGCATCGGCGGCCCCACCTGGGCACGCTCCCTGCGCACTCTGCGCCCGGGAGGCACGCTCGTCTCGATCCTCCCGCTGGACGACACCTTCCCCGCGCGGCAGGCCGAGGCCGCGGCGGTACGGGCGGTGTTCATGCTCGTCGAGCCCGATCGGCAAGGTCTGCGCGAGATCAGCGGACTGGTCGAGTCCGGCCGCCTGCGGGTGATCGTCGACACCGTCCTCCCCCTCGAACAGGCCGCCGAAGCGCACCGGCTGGGCGAGACCGGCCGTACCACCGGCAAGATCGTACTGACGGTGGGACCGACCGGCCCGGAGAGCCCGTGAGAGGTGCTCCTGAGCGGCCTCCTCAGCCTCGCACCGCCCCGGCGATGACCGAGGTCACGATCGCGTGGACGGCTTCGGTGTCCGGCGGGGTGGTCTTCCGGTCGGCGAACAGCAGGTGACCGGCGCCGATCAGGGTGGGGGCGAGGGCGTCGACGTCCGCGTCGGGCGCGATGCGGCCCAGGCCGCGTTCGGCGGCCAGGTACGAGGCGAGCATGGCCGTGGCTTCCGTCAGGAGCGGAACGCCGGAGGGGGTCGTCCGGCGCAGCCGGGCGCGCAGGTCGTCGCGGAAGGTGACGAGCGCGACGATCGCCACGGCGACCGAGCCGAACAGGTCGGTCAGCGCGCCGGTGAGGTTGCCGGCGACGGTTCCCGTGCCGGCGGCGGCGCGCAGGGCGGTGGCATGGTCGTGGATCCGGGCGATGCGGTCCTGCACGAGATCGGCGAGGAAGGCGTCGAAGTCGGTGAAATGCCGGTGGAGGACGCCCTTGGCGCAGCCCGCCTCCGTGGTGACGGCCCGGCTGGTCAGGGCGTGAGGGCCGTCCCGCAGAAGGACGCGCTCGGCGGCATCGAACAATTGCTCTCGCGCGTCGCGCATGGCCACACCTGTCGGCATACCGCGATCCGTCCCTTTCTCGATCCCGCTTCCCGGCCCGCTCGTTGACGTCGGCATTGACCCTGACGTTGACGAGTGGGCATGCGCCCACCATAGTGGGCGCATGCCCACTTTACCTTCTGACCATCCTTCCGAGCGCGATCCTCATGAGTTCCGTCGAGCGGCTGAGTCGTTCGGCTCGGACGCCGGGCGCTACGACCGGGCCCGGCCCCGCTACCCCGACGCCGTCGTGGAGCGGATCACTGCCGCCGGCGCCGGCGTCGGCGCCCCCGAGATCCTCGACGTCCTCGACGTCCTCGACGTCGGCTGCGGTACCGGCATCGCCGCCCGGCAGTTCCGGGCGGCCGGCTGCACCGTACTCGGCGTCGAGCCCGACCCCCGGATGGCCGGCCTGGCGCGGCAGTCGGGGCTCGACGTCGACGTGGCGACGTTCGAGGCCTGGGAACCGGCCGGCCGGCGGTTCGACGCGGTCGTCGCCGGCCAGGCCTGGCACTGGGTGGACCCGGTCGCAGGTGCGGCCAAGGCCGCGCAGGTGCTGCGGCCCGGCGGCCGGCTGGCGGCGTTCTGGAACGTGCCGCGGGTCCCGCCCGAGGTGGCCGAGGCCATGGCCGCGGCCTACCAACGGGTGGCGCCCGGCTCCCCGTTCGACGTGAGAGCGATGGCGAAGTCCCCCTTGGACGGGTACCAGGCCCTGTCCGCGAAGGCCGCCGACGGAATCCGGAAGGCGGGCGGCTTCGGCGAGCCGGAACAGTGGCGGTTCGACTGGGAGCACGCCTACACGCGGGAGGCATGGCTGGACCAGATCCCCACGCAGGGTGCCTTCACCCGGCTTCCCCCGGATGAGCTGGCACAGGTGCTGGAGAGCACCGGAGCCGCGATCGACGCGATGGGCGGCGGCTTCACGATGCCCTACGTGACGGTGACGGTGACAGCGCCGCTGCGGCGCGAACCGTAGCCGCCGGCTCCCGGCTTCGTCTGACCGGCCGCGGCGGCGCCCGCCCGCTCAGCATGGACAGCACCGAACGCCACCAGGGGCCGGTTCGCTGCCACGTCACTGCCCTGCAGGTACGTCCAGGGCCCGTCAGCGGCCGGTGTGGTGCGCGGGCTTCGGCGAACGGCGCTGTGGGTCGGGCAGGGCGCCGCCCTCTTCTTCCCAGTCGGCCAGGCGTCTGTTCATCGCGTCCTCACGCGAAGCGGAATCCGCTGCCCGCCCGGGCCCGGGTGTCCGCTCCCCCCGGGCGGTCCTACCGGACTCGTCCTCACGTCGGCCACCGGTCATGCTGTGCCTCCTGCCCCTCGGATACACGGGTCCACAGTTCCACGGGTCCACGGTTACGTGCCCACACGTGTCCATCAGAGCAGCGGTTTCCCGGCCCCACGACTTTGGATACCGCAGACGGGTGGAGCCACCGGGGCGGCAGGAGGACGCCCGGGGAACGCTCAGCCCCGGCAGGTGAGCTGTTCCGGCAGCTCGGTGCTGATCAGGTACGCGGCCTCCCGTTCCCGCGCGCAGGCGGAGTTGTAGTACGAGACGTGCCCGTTCACGTCGGTCACCAGCAGCCGGCTGCCGTCGATCCGGGCGGCCAGGCGGCGGGCGGCGGGGAGCGGTGTCGCCGGGTCGTGGGTGTTGGCGGCGACGAGGATCGGCGGGGCGCCGCGTACGGTGGTCGGCTGCCACGGGTTGGTCGCCTTGACGGGCCAGTCCGCGCAGGACGCGGACATGATCCACGCCTCTGCGGCCGCGCCCGTGCGCGGGGCGGCCTTGCGGGCCTGCCGCAGCCGGGTCGCGGCGTCGGCGTAGCCGGTGAACTGCGGCGGGAAGTCCAGGCAGGACACGACCGTGTACGGGCTGTCGGGGTTGCCGACGTAACTTCCGCCCTCGACGAGGCCTGAGGCGTCGTTGCGACGGTCCGCGGCGGCCAGCCGCTCGGACAGTTTCACCCAGGCGTTCACGCCCACGCTGTCCTCGATCAGGCGCAGCCGCAGGAGCTGCTCGGGCAGGGCCATGCGGATCCAGTCGCCGTTGACGGCCGCGACCTTCCCTCCGGGCACCGGGATCGGGGTGCGGTCGGCTCGCGCCACGACCCGGTCGTACACGGCGCCCGCGTCCTCGCCGTGCAGTGCGCACGCGGTGTCCTCGGCGCACCAGGCGACGAAGCGGTTGAACTCGCCCTCCATGGCCGCGGCTTCCTCACGCAGGAAGCGCGACGGGCCCGAGGCGTGGTCGACGGGTCCGTCGAGCACCATGGCCCGGATCCGGTGCGGGAACAGCTGGGCGTAGGTCGCGCCGAGGAAGGTGCCGTAGGACACGCCGAGGTAGTTGATGCGCTGTTCGCCCAGCGCGGCCCGGAAGGCGTCCACGTCGCGGGCGACGGAGACGGTGTCGACGTTCCGGACGAGGTCACCGTGCCGGGCGAGGCAGCGTTCGCCGCGGGCGCGGCTGCTGCGCCTCATCTGCTCGTACTCGCGCGGGCTCTTGGGGAAGACCACCTGGCCGGGGTCGAGGACGGGGCCGCAGTCGAGGGCCTGGCTGCCGCCGGTGCCCCGGGGGTCGAGGCTCACGATGTCGAAGCGTTCCCGCAGCGGGCCGCGGAACAGGGTGTCAGCGGCGCCGTACTGGAGCATCGTCGCGCCCTGTCCGCCGGGGCCGCCGGGGTTGAAGAACAGCGCGCCGACGCGGTGCGCCCGGTCGCGCGCCGGGACCCGGGCGACCTTGACGTCGATCTTCCTTCCCGCCGGCTCCTTCCAGTCCAGCGGGACGCGTACCGTGCCGCATTGCACGGAGGATCCCTCGCTGCACGGCTTCCAGGCGACGGGGGTGGCGGACGGTAAGGGCCCGGGGGCGGCTGCCGTTGAGACGCCGGCCGTGGAGGCGTGGGCGTGTGATGCGGTGGGGGCGAGTGCGCTCGCCAGCAGCGCCAGGGCGCTCACGGTCACCCCGTGTCGCACGGCACGCGGCGTTCGCCGGTCTTCGGTCGTCATGTACCCATCCCAGCCCCGTTGTGATCACGAAGGCAAGGCCGTTTCCTCCCCGGCGGCCGATCTCGGCCACGTCCCGCCGGTGACGCCCCGTCGGCGGTCAGCCACCCGCAGGACGGGGCCCCGCGTACACCGCGTCGAGGACCAGCCCGAGCAGCCGTCCGGCCTGGGCGGCATCCTCGCCGCGGACCGTGGCCAGCGCGACCCCGACCACCAGCTGGACCAGGTCACCGGGGGCCAGATCGCCCCGGGCGGTTCCCGCGTGCTGAGCCCGGACGAGCAGTGCGGCGGCCGCGTCCTCGATCCGCCGGTGGCAGTCCACGCCCAGCGTCTCCGGTTCGTCGAGCAGCAGCGAACCGCCCAGCCCCTGGTTGACCCGGGCGTGCTCCAGGAAGGCGTGCAGCCACTCGGCGAGCGCCTGGTCGGCAGAGTCGGCAGAGTCCGCGGAGTCTGCGGAGTCTGCGGAGTCGGCGGAGTCGGCGGAGTCGGCGGAGTCGGCGGTCAGCAGCCGCTCGGCATGCCCGCAGAGCGTATCGATCCGGTCCCTGAGCACCGCCGCCAGCAGGGTCTTGCGGTGGGGGAAGTGCCGGTAGAGGGTCCCGGGGCCCACGCCCGCGCGCTGGGCGATCTCGTTGAGCGATGCCTCGGGCCCGGACTCGGCGAAGACCGCACGGGCGGCGGCGACCAGGCGCTCGCGGTTGCGGCGCGCGTCCGAGCGTCGCGGCACCTCGGCCCGGGGCCGGTCGTTCGCGGTCGTCATCGTTCCTCCTCCCCCGCCGCTCGCATCGCGGCCGGGCCGGGGTAGCCAAACGGAGAGCTTCTCCGTATCGTACCGAAACCGAAACGGAGAGGTTCTCCGGTACGTTCAAGGGGAGGCATGCGATGACGCGCGACACACGGGGTGAGCCGGGCCGGGTCGGGATCTGGACCTTCGCCTTCGAGGGGCAGCCCGCCGGGCGGGTGCGCGAAGCCGCCGCGGAGGTCGAGGAGTTGGGCTACGGGGCCATCTGGTACGGGGAGGCGTTCGGTCGCGACACCGTGGGGCAGGGCTGGCTCCTGCTGTCGGCAACCCGGCGCATCGTGATCGCCTCGGGGATCGCCAACATCGCCTTCCGGGACCCCATCGCCATGGCGACCGCGGAGCGCACCCTCGGCGAGGCGTTCCCCGGGCGCTATCTGCTGGGGCTGGGCGGGCACCGGGTCGACGACACGGTCCACCACCACGACGGCTACCCGATGCCGGCCCGGGGCCGGGCGGTGACCACCATGCGCGGATATCTGGACGCGATGGACGCGGTCCCGGCCCACGGGCCCGTCCCCGACCCGGCCCCGCGCCGGGTACTGGCCGCGCTGGGCCCGAAGATGCTGCGGCTCGCCGGGGAACGCACCTGGGGCGCCCACCCGTACTTCGTGTCGGCCGAACACACCGCCATGGCCCGCGAGATCATGGGCCCGGATGCCTTCCTCGGCGTCGAGCAGGCCGTCGTCCTGGACACCGACCGCGCGCGGGCTCGCGAACTGGCCACCGCGCACGTCGCCGGATACGTCTCCTCGGCACCCCATCAGGAGGCCAACGTGCGCCGCCTCGGCTTCGGCGACGACGACATCAGCGGCGGCCCGAGCAGGCGGCTGGTCGACGCCATCACCGCCTACGGGGACGTCGACGCGGTGCGTGAACGCGTCCGCCGCCATCTCGACGCCGGCGCCGACCACGTCTGCCTGCAGGTGCTGACGGCCGACCCGGCGGCGCTGCCGATGCCGCAGTGGCGGGAGCTGGCCCCGGCGCTGCTGCCGCACGGCTGAGGACAGAGCTGAGGACCGAGCTGAGGACCGAACTGGGGACAGGGCTGCCCGTCGGACAGTACCCGGGTCCTGATCCGGCACGCCCCGTCGCGCCGGACGGCTTCTAGACTCCCCGTCATGACCACGACGATGACTTCAGGAGAATCGCTAGCCACCGGTCAACGGTCCCTGGGCGACCCGGAGGTCCGCCACCCGCTGTGGCCGCCGCTGGTGGCCGGATGCCCCACCACGAGCACCGACACGATCGCCCACCCGCTCGAGGTGGACTACGCGTACGACAAGGCGAGCCCGGCGTTGTTCACCGAGGCCGGGCGCGGCCGCAGTGCGGGGCACGACCGGTGGGCGCCGCTGCTGCCCCCGCTGCTCGCTCCCGGGCTCGGGGAGGGCGGCACTCCGCTGATCGACCTCGGCGACGGGGTCTTCGTCAAGGACGAGTCCCGCAACCCCACCTGGAGCCACAAGGACCGGCTCAACCGGGTCACTGCCGGCGCCGCCGTAGGCGTCGGGGCGAGCGGCATCGTCGTCGCCTCCTCCGGAAACCACGGCGCCTCGGCCGCGGCGTACGCGGCGCGGGCCGGGCTGCGCTGCGTCGTCCTCGCGTCCTCGGACATGCCGCCCGCGGTCGCTTCCTTCCTGAACGCCTACGGGGCGGTGGTCCTGCCCGTGCCGGCCGCCGACCGCTGGCCGCTGATGCGGCTCATCGTCGAGCGCACGGGCCTGCATCCGGTGAGCAACCTCGCGGTGACCCACACCGGCCATCCCTTCGGCGCCGAGGGCTACAAGACCGTCGCGTACGAGATCTTCGCCGACCTCGGCGTGCCCTCGGCGGTGTACGTGCCCACCGGCTACGGCGAGTTGCTCTTCGGCGTCTGGAAGGGCTTCACGGAACTGCAGCGGCTCGGTCTCGCGGACAGCGTCCCGCGCATCCACGCCTGCGAGCCCGCTCTCGGCGGCCCGCTCCACGCCGCCCTGCGCCAGGGCGTCCCCGCCGCCCGGGTCGACGTCGGCGAGACGGACGCGTACGGCATCGACTGTCCGGTCGGCAGCGTCCGCGGCGTGCTGGCCGTGCGCGGGAGCGGGGGCAGTTCGCTGCTGGTCAGCGACGAGCAGATGAGGGCGGCCCAGGCGGAGCTGGCCGGGCAGGGCCTGTGGGCGGAGCTCTCGGCCGCGGCGGGGCTGGCCGGTCTGCGCAGTGCGGGGCAGGAGGCGGAGCGGGAGGGGCCCGTCGTGTGCATCTCCACGTCCAGCGGCTTCAAGGACCGCGGGGTGGGCGAGCCGGAACTCGCCGCTCCGGTCGACCCCTCCTGGGACGAGGTGCACCGGCGGCTGCGTGCGGCGGGCATCGGCGACTGACCCGCCGGGGATGGCGGGCGTTACCCGTGTTACGCACGTGACGGTTGGTTAACTTCCGTGATGGTTAACTTCCCTGCATGACACACGCATCACTGCGCCGTTCCATAGCGCCGGCAGCGGCCCTCGCGCTCGCCTTCACCGCCCTCCTGGGCCCGGCCGCCGTCGGCGCGGCCGCGGCCGCCTCCCCCACCGGGCAGGCGCCCGCCCGCACCGCCTCTTCGGACCGCGACGTGGTCGCCGGCCTGGAGCGGTACGCCCACCCGCTGCGGACCGCCGAGCCCGGCGGGCCGACGGGTGACCTGGCGGCGTTCGGCCGGATGACCCGGGGCGCGTCCATCGTCGGCTTCGGCGAGGCCTCGCACGGTTCGAAGGAACTGTTCACGGTGAAGGACCGCCTGTTCCGGCACCTGGTCCAGCGCGAGGGCTTCTCCTCCTACGCCATGGAGATCAGCTGGTCGGCGGCCACGCGGCTGAACGCGTACATCCTCAGCGGCAAGGGCGACGTGCGGCAGATCATGCACGACGAGTTCCAGGACGGGTACTCGCTGCTCGACACGGAGGAACTCGCCCGGCTCTTCGACTGGATGCGGGAGCACAACCGCACCGCCTCGCACAAGGTCCGGGTCGTGGGCCTGGACTTCTCCGACGCCGACCCGGAGCAGTACGACCGCATCCTCACCTGGGCGGAGGACAACGAGCCCGCCCTCGCGCCCCGGCTCCGCCGTCACTACGCCGCGCTGCGCGCCCTGCCCACCGGGGTGGCCGCGCGCATGGCGGCGTACAACGCCCTGCCGCTCGCCGAGCGCAAGGCGATCGAGAAGGACGCGGCAGCCGCGTACCAGCTGCTCGCCGAGGCCGGGAAGCGGGACCCCTGGGTGCTGCAGGAGGCCCTGGTCATCTCGCACATGGCCACGGAGTACACCACGGACTGGAGCGACCCGGCCCAGGCGAAGGCCGCGAGCCGCCGGCGCGACCGGGTCATGGCGGAGACCTCCGTATGGTGGCAGCGGCAGACCGGCGAGCGGCTCGTGGTCTCGGGCCACAACGGGCACGTCGCCTACGAGTCCGCGGTGCCCGAGTACTACCCGGTGACGATGGGCGCGGACCTGCGCGAGCTCGCCGGCCGCGACTACCTCGCCGTCGGCACCTCCTTCTACGGCGGCGACTACCGCGCCAAGACGGCGACGGGCGAGTCGGGAACGTACAGCGTCGGCCCGGCCGCACCCGGCAGCAACGAGCACACCCTCGACAAGGTGCGCCACCGCGACTTCTACGTCGACCTGCGCGCGGCCGGCCGGGACCCGGTCGTCAAGGACTGGCTCAACACGGAGCGCCCGACGTTCGTCGTCCCCGGGCGCTACCCCAACAGCCCGACGCCGCCGCTCGCCCTCGGACGCGCCTTCGACGTCGTGGTGCACCTGCATCACGTACGGGCGTCCGTGGCGGTGCCGCAGCCGAAGTAACCGGCGGTTCAGGAGAGGTCCACGACCGCCTTGCCGTGCAGGCGGCGCTCGAGGAGCAGGCCGGCGGCGTCGACGGCCGCTTCCCACGGACCCCGCCAGGCGATCTGTGCGTCGAGTTCCCCGGAGGCGACGAGCCCGGCCAGCAGGGTCAGGTCGGGGCCGAGTCCCGTGCAGCCCAGGAGGAAGAAGCTGACCAGTGCGCGGTCGTGGCCGGTGGGCGCGCCCCTGAAGGCACCGGCCGGGAACGTGTCGGGCGCCTCGGCGGCGCGGCCCACCGAGACGAGGGTGCCGTGGTCGGCGAGGCGGGCGTAGCCCTCGACCAGGTGTCGTCCGCCGACCATGTCGATGATTCCGTGCACCGGTTCGGCGAGCGCTTCGGGGCCCGTCACGACCTCGTGCGCGCCGAGGGCCCGCAGGCCGTCGCCGTGCGTGCGGGGGTCGCCGCTGGAGGCGATGACGTGGGCTCCGCCACGGCGGGCGAGCTGGACCGCGTACCGGCCGACTCCCCCGGTGGCACCGGTGATCAGGACGCGCTTGCCGAGGATCGGGCCGATTCGCTGCAGAGCGCGCAGGGCGCTGGCGCCGGCGACGGGGACGGTGCTGACGGCGCCGAGGTCGGCGCCGACGGGAACGGTGCCGATGAGGTCGGTGTCGACCGCACGCAGCTCGGCCCAGGCCCCGTCGGGGGCGAGCGTGACCACGGGGGTGCCGGCCGCGGGGCCGGACCCGTCGGCCGCGGCGCGTTCCACGACACCGGCGGCGTCCCAGCCGAGCACGGTCCCGGCGGGCGCCTCGGCCAGGCCGTGTTTGACCTCGCCGAAGTTGAGCGAGGTCGCCGCGACGCGGACGAGGGCTTGGTGGGGGGCGGGTTCGGGGTCCGGCGCCTCGCCCAGGCGCAGGCGGCCGGGGGCGGCGGGATCGACGAGGAGTGCGCGCATGGCGGATCAGCCCTTCCGGAATCAATTGTGCCACTCAGTGGCATTAGCCTACAGGCGGCATTAGCGCCCTCGCTACACTGGCGGTGATGGCCACCACCGACGCACACCAAGCCCCCGACGCACACGGAGCAGCCGAAGCCCGTGCCGAGCGCCTGCCGCTGCGCGAGCGCAAGAAGTTGCGCACCCGTCAGGCGCTGATCGACACCGCCCTTGAGCTGTTCACGGAGCGGGGCTTCGACGGGGTGACGCTGGATGAACTGTGCGACGCGGTCGAGGTCTCCAAGCGCACGTTCTTCCGCAACTTCACCAGCAAGGAAGACGTGGCGATGGCGCCGACCCAGGACCTGTGGGCGGCGTTCCTCAGCGACCTGGAGACCCGCGAACCGGCAGGCGGAACGGTCCTGGAGATGCTGCAGGCATCCGTGTTCGCCGCGCTGGACCGGATGACCGACGAGGGGTGGGCGCGACGCGTCCGCCTCAGCCGCCGCCTGGCCGCCGAGACGCCGTCCATGGACGCCCACGGCCTGCACTTCTGCGACCGCACGGCCCGCAGCGCGACCGAGACCCTCCGGAACGGGCTCCGCCTCGAAGACCCCCGCGACGAGTTGCGCCTGCGGCTGGCCCTGGACTTCCTCGTCGCCGCCTTCCGGTACGCGCTGGAGACGTGGGTGTCCCTCCCCGGCGCCCCGGACCGGAGCGCCTTCGCCGCCGAACTCGGCACCGCGTTCGCCGCGATTCCGGAAGCCCTGACGCTCAAAGAGTCCTGACGCTCACCAAGCCCTCACCCGCGGCGCAGCGGCACGCTTCAGCGGTTCTTGAAGGCGAGGGCGCCCGCCTGCCAGGTGAGGTCGAGGTCGGAACCGTCGGGGTAGCGCCCGTCGAGTTCGAGGACGACCATTCCGTGGGCGTACGACCACAGAGCCTGGGCGCGGTGCGGGTCCTCGGTGGCGAGATAGAAGGGGGTGCCCGCCCACTCCTCCAGTCCGTCGGGCAGGGCCGCGCGCGGCAGGGTGCCGGTGGTGGCCAGACGGTACAGACCCTGGTGGGCGAGCGCGTGCCGCCGGTAGGCGGCCAGGAGGGCCGGTACGCGCTCGACTTCCGGCGCCTTGCGCAAGGCGGCGTACAGGGCGGCGCCCATCTCGGCGAGCCCGTCCTCGGTGAGGGCCGCCTCCACGGCTTCCTTGTTGCGGAAGTGCTTGTAGAGGGAGGGTGCTCGGATGCCGAGACTCTCGGCGAGGGCGCGCATGGTGAGTTCGTCGCGGCCGCGCTCTTCGAGCAGGTCGCGGGCGGCGGCGACGATCTGGGCCGCACGGGGGGTGCGTAGGGTGCGGACGGGCTGCCGGTCGGCGTTCACTGCTGCTCTGCTCGCTGCTTGAGGGCGGTGTTCATGGCCGCGAACGCGTCATGGACGTCGATCTTGCGACGTATGAAGGGTACGGCCACGAGGACGCCGGTGAAGGACTCGGCATGGGTGAACCGCACGCCGGCGGGCCCGGTCTCTTCGATGAGGAAGGAGTGCTCCCCGTCGAGGAGTCCGGGCACCCCGAGCCGCCCGAGCCAGCGCAGTTCCCGCCCGGGTACGGCTGCACGGACGGTGGGGCGGAAGCGCATGGCGGAGCCGTTGTTGACGATGACGCTCTCCAGCACGGCGCCCTCCACGGGCCTGCCCTTGACGCTGACCAGGAAGGGGTTCCACTGCGGATAGGCGTCGAAGTCGGTGAGCACCTGCCACACCCGGGAGGCGGGAGCGGCGATGTCGATGCAGGTGCGGACGGTATGCATGGCGGACTCCGGGCGGTGGCGGCAAACAAGGGGGCTAACGCTGTTAGCCTGACGCATGAAGCGTAAAGCTAACGACGTTAGCCGCGCAAGTCCGCCGGCACCCGACCTCTGCCTCACCCAGCGCCGTCGCTCAGAACGGCACGCCGCTGTCGGAGTGCCAGCGGCCGCGGCCGTCGTTCTCCTCGCACCACTTGTCGTAGTCGAAGCCGTCCCGCTTCCCGTCACCGCCGCGCGCGAGGCCCCCGATGAGCATGAGCGGGAAGCACAGGATCGCGACGATGCTGAACGCCATGAAGAGGAGGCCGAGGACCAGGGTGAGGATGAACTTCGCGGCGAAGAATCCGCCTACCGCCAGTCCGGCGAGGACCACGGCCTTCCCTGCGACCGGAAGGGCCTTGAAGCGGGTCAGGAGGGCCTCCTTGCGTGCCCTCCACGCCCTACGGGCCCTCCCGCCTTTGCCTGTTGCAGCACCTTTGCCCGCGCTACGGGCCTTGCCGGCCGCCGAGCGTTTCACAGTGCGACGCGTCACGGTGTTTCCCCCGTTCTCCCGCCCCGCCGAGGCTCACCGGCCGGGGCTGCGTGCGGCAGTCTGGCACCAACAGCCCCTGAACCGCGGGGAGTTCACCGACTCGGCCGGTCGGAATTCCGTTCGGAGACGGTCCTGTGGAGGCCGTAGGCGGCCGCTCCCGCCGCGAGGACCGCGGATCCGGCCACGACCGAGGTCGCGGGCAGGGCGAACGCCAGGGCCGCGCAGCCGGTCAGGCCGGTGATCGGCACGGCCCTCGGCGGGCGCCCTTCCTCCGGGGTGAGCGTCCACGCGGCGGCGTTGGCGACGGCGTAGTAGGCCAGGACGGCGAACGAGGAGAAGCCGATCGCGCCCCGTACGTCGACGGTGGCGGCGAGCACGGCGACGACGGCCCCGACGGCGAGTTCGGCGCGGTGCGGGACGCCGAAGCGGGGGTGGACGGCGGCCAGGGCGTGCGGCAGCCGGTGGTCGCGGGCCATGGCGAGGGCCGTGCGGGAGACGCCCAGGATGAGGGCGAGCAGGGAGCCGAGCGCGGCGACGGCCGCACCGGCGCGGACGACGGGCACCAGGGCGGGTGCTCCGGACGCGCGCACGGCCTCCGCCAGCGGTGCGCCGGCCTCGGCGAGCCGGCCGGGTCCGAGCACGGCCAGCACCGCGGCGGCGACGGCCGCGTACACCACGAGGGTGATGCCCAGGGCGAGCGGGACCGCGCGGGGGATGGTGCGGGCGGGGTCGCGCACCTCCTCGCCGAGCGTGGCGATGCGGGCGTACCCGGCGAACGCGAAGAACAGCAGCCCGGCCGCCTGCAGCACGCCGCCCGCACCGGCGCCCGCGGCGATGTGCAGCCGGCCGGCCCCGGCCGCTCCGCCGGTCAGGCAGGCGGTGACCACCGCCGCCAGGACGGCCAGGACGGCGGCGACGATCGCGCGGGTCAGCCGGGCGGACTTCTGCACCCCGGTGTAGTCGACCGCCGTCAGGGCCACGACGGCCGCCGCGGCCACCGCATGGGCGTGTCCGGGCCACGCGTAGGAGCCGGCGGTCAGGGCCATGGCCGCGCAGGAGGCGGTCTTGCCCGCGACGAACCCCCAGCCGGCCAGGCAGCCCCAGAAGTCGCCCAGGCGCTCGCGGCCGTAGACGTAGGTTCCGCCCGAGGCCGGGTAGCGGGCGGCCAGCCGTGCCGAGGAGGTGGCGTTGCAGTACGCGACGAGCGCGGCCAGGGCCAGGGCGGGCAGCAGAGCGGGTCCGGCGGCAGCGGCGGCCGGACCGAGGGCGGCGAAGATCCCCGCCCCGAGCATCGCCCCCAGGCCGATCATGACGGCGTCGAATACCCCCAGCCGCCGCTTCAGCCCGCCCGCACCCGCCGGAGCCGCCGCCGCGCCCATCGCTCACCTCTTGTCGGTCGTGGACAAGGGCGCAAGGTACCGGAGAGACGCGTGCCGGTCACGGCACCGGAGCCGAACCGTCCCGCCGATGGCTTCGCAGCCGGCACCGGAGACGCGGCCCACCGCGTCCTGCGAGCCCGTCAGGCCGCCCGCTGTCAGGCCCCCGCCGTCAGACCGTCTGCCCTCAGGCCCGCCCGCTGTCGGCCCCGCTCGCCGTCAGGCCGCTTCCACGGATCCCACCAGCCCGTGCCCCGGCGCGGGGAACGCCGCCCGCACCAGATAGGCGTCACCGGGAACCGGTCCCGCGACCACGTCTCCGCCCAGCAGCCGGGCCCGTTCGCGTAGCCCCGCCAGGCCGTGGCCGCCCGCCGGCCGTCCCGTGGCGGGCCCCCGCCCGCTGCGGACCTCGACCACCAGGCAGGTGTCGTCGTCCACCGACTCGACGCGCACCTCGACGGGCCGGGCGGGGTCGCCGTGGCGCCTGACGTTGGTCAGGGCTTCCTGCACGGTGCGGTAGGCGGCCAGTTCCACGGCGGCGGGCCAGCGGACCGCGGTCCCCGGCTCCACGACGGCCCGGACCGGCAGGCCGCTGCGCCGGGCCAGCGCCGCGATGTCGGCCAGCCGGCGCACCGCCGGGCCGGCGTCCTCGGCCCTGGGGGTCGTGAGGACGCCGACGGTGTGGCGGACCTCGTCCAGGGCCCGGACGCTGAGCTCGCGGATGAGCTCGGCCTCTGTCCGGACGGCCGGGTCGGCGCTGCCCTGCGCCATCGCAGCCGCGCGTACGGCGATCAGGCTCATCTCGTGGCCCACCACGTCGTGCATCTCCCGGGCCAGGGCGGCCCGTTCCCCGGCCGCCACGGCCTCGCGCTCCGCCGCCCGCTCGCGGTCCCGGCACCGCTCCAGCTCCAGGAGCTGTTCCGCGATCTGCCGCCGGGAGCGCAGGAGCCGGCCCAGGACCACGGGGCCCGCGCCCACCAGGGCGGCGTAGACCTCCTCGCGGAGCCGGTTGCCCGCGTCGAGGAACGGGCCGCCGCACACGGACCAGTCCAGCAGCGCCGCGACGGAGACGCACAGGGCGCTCACAGCCGCCGTCGCTTCGGAGGCGACGACGGCCACACGCACCAGGGCGATCATGGCGGCGAGCCACATGCCGCCGACCGCCAGGGCCGGAAGGGTCAGGAGCAGGGCCGCCAGGGGCCGTCGGCGGCACCAGGGCAGGGCCGCGAGGGCCAGCAGCGACAGACCGAAGGTGACCGGGTGTTCGGTGCTCGGGCCCAGCCGCGTCATCAGGTCGCTGCCCGCCAGGAGCACGAGCGCGCCTTCGACCAGCCAGGTCGGCGGCCGGAAGCGGGCCAGGGCCCGCTGGAGGACGGCGGTGGGCTTCGGGGCCGCGCTCACAGCCCGTGGGGCGCGAGGTCCGCCGTGGCGCCCGCGAGACCGGACTGCCAGGCGATGACGGCGGCGCGCACCCGGTTGTCGGTACCGAGCTTGGCCAGCACGGTGCTCACGTGCTCCTTGACCGTACCGGGGCTGAGGTGCAGTTCCGTGGCAATCTCGCGATTGGACAGCCCGGCGCCGAGGAGGGCCAGCACCTCCCGCTCACGCGGTGTCAGCTGCGCCACGCGGTCGCCCGCATCGGCCGCCGGTGGCTGCGTGACGCTCTCGGCCCGCTCCCCGGCCAGCGAGGAGACGTATCCCCCGACGACCGAGCGGGCGATCGACGGGGACAGGGCGCCGCCCCCGGCGGCCACCGCCCGCACCGCGCCGGCCAGGTAGGCGGGGTCGCTGTCCTTGAGTACGAAGCCCTCCGCGCCGGCCTGCAGGGCCCGGGCCACGTGGGCGTCGCTGTCGAAGGACGTCAGCATCAGCACGGGGGGCGCCCCGGGGCGGCTCTTGAGGTCTTCGAGGACGGTCAGGCCGTCCCGGTCGGGCATCCGGATGTCGAGCAGCACGACGTCCGGTGCGCTCGTGTCCATCGCCGACGGCGCTTCGGTCGCCGTGCAGTCCCCCACAACCGCGATGTCGTCCGCGGAGTCCAGCACCATCCGCAGCCCGGTCCGGAACAATTCCTCGTCATCGATGATGAGTACGCGTATCACTGCCGTTCCTCCCCCAGCGTTCGTCCCGAGGATATCTCGGGACGAGCAGGGTCATTCGAGGACGCGGTCCGCCTTGAAGACGAGGGGAACGGCGGTGAGCAGGACGGCGGCCAGGGTCAGGGATCCGCCCGCGTACCAGGCGGTCACCTCGGTGTACTTCCGCGGCACCAGCGTGACGGCCAGGGTGGTGCCGAGGGCGGGCAGCAGTGCCACCGTCCGGACGAGCCCGCCGTTGAGGCCGGCCGTGGCGCGCAGGCCCGCCGGGTAGAGGAAGGCCGTGAAGACCGTCACCGACGCCGCCCAGAGCATGGATCCCGCCGGGACCAGGACGCCCAGCAAGGCGTAGCCGGTGCTCAGGTGTACGTGGGCACCGCCCGCGGTGAGCGCGATCCAGGCGGGGCCGGTGAACGCCGCGACCAGGACCAGCCATGCGAGCAGCGCGGCGGCCAGCGCGGTGCCGGTGTAGGCGAGGAAGACGGCACGGAGCCGTAGCGGCGTGGCGAGCAGCGCTTCCATGACACCGCTGGTGAGGTCCCCGGCGACGACGGCCCGGCTGATGGAGAGGGTGATCAGCGCGGCGGCGACGCCCAGCAGGCTGGGGGCCGAGAGCAGGGCGGTGCTCAGGGCGGCGCCGGTGGCGTCGTGCAGGCCGGTCACCGAAGCGAGGTCGCCGGAGGCCGCGGTGACGCTGCCGTGGATGCCCTCGGGGTAGACCTGGGGGAGGACCAGCAGCAGGAGGACGAGCGCGAGGCCCGCTCCGAGCGGGACCAGCACGATGTGCTTCCCCTGGTGCCGCCAGGTGCGGGACGCCAGGGCCCGGGCGAGCGGTGCCGCGTTCATGACGCACCGCCCAGGAGCCGGTGGACGGCGGTCTCGGTGTCGGGCCGTACGGAGCGGATGTCGCAGACCGTGACACCGTCGCGGACGAGCCGGGCGACGACGTCGCCGATGGTGGCGTCCGGGCCCACGTCGACCGGTGTCCAGCCGTCCTTCCGGGTGGCGGCGACGGAGGGCGTGCGGCGCAGTTCGAAGCCGGGGCTGCTGCCGGTTTCGGCGGGCAAGGAGGTGATGGCGCCGTCCTTGAGTACGAGGATGCCGGAGGCGAGCGTCAGCGCTTCGGGCACGCTGTGGGTGGAGTACAGGATGGTGCGGTCCGCGGCCCAGATTCGGACCAGGTCCCTGGTGGCGGCCGCGCTGACCGGGTCGAGGCCGGTCAGGGGCTCGTCCAGGAGCAGCACCTGAGGGTCAGTCAGGAGCAGCCGGGCGAGGTCGGCCCGCTGGAGCTGTCCCCTGCTGAGCCGGGCGGTGCGGCGGCCGAGGAGAGCGGCGATGTCGAAGCGCTCGGCGGCGTCGGCGATGCGCCGCGCCCGTTCGCCCGGCGTCAGGCCCTGGACGGTGGCCCAGAAGTCCAGGTTGTCCCGGACGGTGAGCTGAGGGGCGAGTGCGGCGCGGTGCGAGAGCATGCCGATGCGTCGTTTGACGTCCGGGTTCTCGGCGATGTCCGTACCGCCCACGCTGACGCGCCCGCTCAGAGGGGGAAGAACGCCGGCGAGCGTGCGCATCAGGGTGGTCTTGCCGGCGCCGTTGCGGCCCAGCAGGACGTGGACGCCCGGTGCGAGGGCCAGATCGAGCGGGGTGGTCACCGGCCGTCGGCGGTAGCCGGCGACGACCTGCTCCGTACGCACCTCGCTCATGTGTCGCCGAACAGTTCGCGGCGCTGAGCCGGCGTCAGTTGGGATTCGTCGGTGCGCCGGAGGAGCGACACGTGCCGGCCGACCGGGCACCAGCCCAGCCGGCGTGGTCCGAGTTTGATCGTGGTCACAGAGGCACCGAGGACCCAAGTGCCCCAGCGGACGTGGCCTTTGCCGCACTCGATGATCGTGTCTCCCATTTCCGGGGCTCCTTGCGCTGCGGGGGAACGGAGGGGGTGGCCAGAGG
>NZ_JBPQTS010000024.1:0-54862 GCF_051386455.1 Streptomyces sp. URMC 124 | reverse complement strand
GCCCCCGGCTGCCCCCGGCACGCCCCGCCAGGGCCCGTACGCCCAGGATCCCTACCTGCGGGACGCCTACGCCTCCGAGCCCTACCCCGGGCACGACCCGGCCGCCCAGGACCCGGTGAGCGACGCGCTGTACGACCAGGCCGCGCCGCCGGCGCCGCCCGGCGCGTACCGCAACACCTACCCGCTGCAGCAGCAGCCCGGCCCCGACACGGGCGCCCGGGCGTGGCCCCAGGCCCCGTCCGGCCCGTCCGCCCCGGCGGGCTTCCCCGCCCATGGCGACGACGACGCCACCAAGCAGTTCGCCGCGGTCGACGGCTTCGACCGCCAGGGCGACGACGGCCCCCGGCGGGACGCCTTCGCCCACCTCTACCGCGACCAGCAGCAGCCCTACGAGCCGCCGCGGCCGCCGGGGCAGCAGATCCCGGCACCGGGGCAGTACGGCTCCCCCGTGCCGCCGCCGAAGGTCCCGGCCGCCGAGCCCTCCGCGGAGCCGGAGCCCGCCGCGTCCGCGGCACCGGCGCCGGCCAAGGGCGGCAAGGCCGCGAGCCTGCTGAAGTCCAGCGCCCTGATGGCCGCCGGCACGATGGTCTCCCGCCTCCTGGGCTTCGGGCGCAACCTCGTGATGGCGGCGGCGATCGGCGTCAGCTCGCTCAACGACGGCTACCAGATCGCCAACACCCTGCCGACGATGATCTACATCCTCGTCGGCGGCGGCGCGCTCAACGCCGTCTTCATCCCGCAGCTGGTCCGCGCGATGAAGAACGACGACGACGGCGGTGAGGCGTACGCCAACCGCCTCCTGACGCTCGTCGTGGTCCTGCTGGCGGGCGTCACCACCGTCTGTGTGCTGGGCGCACCGCTCTTCATCCAGATGATGTCGCCGACGATCGCCGACGACCCCACCCGCATGGACGTGGCGGTCGCCTTCGCCCGCTACTGCCTGCCCACCATGTTCTTCATGGGCGTGCACGTCGTCATGGGGCAGATCCTCAACGCGCGCGGCCGCTTCGGCGCGATGATGTGGACCCCGGTCCTGAACAACATCATCATCATCGCGACCTTCGGCTCCTTCATCTGGGCCTTCGGCACCGCGGAGTCGACGGGCATCACCTCGGCGACGATCACGCCCGAGGGCGTCCGGCTGCTCGGCATCGGCACCCTGCTGGGCCTGGTCGTCCAAGCCCTCGCGATGCTCCCCTACCTGCGGGACGCCGGCTTCCGGATCCGCCCCCGCTTCGACTGGCGCGGACAGGGCCTGGGCAAGGCCGCGGGCCTGGCCAAGTGGACGTTCTTCTTCGTCCTCGCCAACCAGCTCGGCCTGATCGTCGTCAGCCAGCTCGCCACCAAGGCGGGCTCGCTCGCGGAGAAGGCCCACCAAGAGGGCACCGGCATCACCGCCTACAACTTCGCGCTGCAGCTCTGGCAGATGCCGCAGGCCATCATCACCGTCTCGGTGATGACCGCGGTGCTCCCCCGGATCTCCCGCGCCGCCCATGACGGCGACGCCTCCGCCGTCCGGGACGACCTATCGCACGGCCTGCGCACCTCGGCCGTCGCGATCGTGCCCTGCGCCTTCGCCTTCCTGGCCCTCGGCATCCCCATGGCAACCCTGATGTTCGGCAGCAGCGGCACCAACGCCGCGACGAACATCGGCTACATCCTCATGGCCTTCGGCCTCGGCCTGATCCCGTACTCGGCTCAGTACGTCATCCTCCGTGGCTTCTACGCCTACGAGGACACGCGCACCCCCTTCTACAACACGGTGATCGTCGCTGCCGTCAACGCGGCCGTCTCGTTCCTGAGCTACCTCGTCCTGCCGCCCCGCTGGGCCGTCGCCGGCATGGCCGCCGCATACGGCCTCGGCTACGCCGTCGGCGTCGGTGTCGCGTGGCGCCGCCTGCGTACCCGCCTCGGCGGCGATCTGGACGGCTCGCGCGTCGTCCGGACGTACGCCCGCCTCGCCGGTGCGTGCATCCCCGCGGCCCTCGTCGGCGGGGCCGCGGCCTACGGCATCACGCAGGTCCTCGGCCAGGGCGTGCCCGGGTCGCTCGCCTCCCTGACCGTCGGTGGTCTGGTTCTGCTCGGCGTCTTCTACCTCGCCGCGAAGCGCATGCGGATCGAGGAGCTGACGGCCATGGTCGGTATGGTCCGCGGGCGTATCGGACGCTGACGGGAGCACAACCTTCGCCCGCCGCCGTGTGTCGTGCATAGCGCCGGACTGTGGGCACAATTGTCTTGGCTGTGGACAGCGTGCAACGGATGGGGAGGCAGGAACGACGGTGGCAGAACGGAGCACAGCTGCCGTCGACGTGGCAGGCAACAGCGGCAGCAAGCCGCTGACCGCCAAGGCGGGCAAGGCCACGGCCGACGGGGCGGAGGCCGCGATCAAGGCCGGCACCCACAAGGACAGCGGGCGCGCGGACGGCAAGAAGCCCGCCCGTGACGCCCAGACCACGCCCGAACTGCACAGCGGCCACAAGCTCGCCAGGCGGTACCGCCTGGAGGAGTGCGTCACCCGTCTGGAGGGATTCAGCAGCTGGCGTGCGGTGGACGAGAAGCTCCGCCGCGCCGTGGGCGTCCATCTGCTGCCCGCCGACCACCCGCGTGCCCGACCCGTCCTCGCCGCCGCCCGCTCCGCCGCCCTCCTGGGCGACCCCCGCTTCGTCCAGGTCCTCGACGCCGTCGAGGAGAACGACCTCGTCTACGTCGTCCACGAGTGGCTGCCCGACGCCACCGAGCTCACCAACGTCCTCGCCTCCGGCCCCATGGAGCCGCACGACGCGTACCAGCTCGTCAGCCAGGTGTCCCAGGCCATGGCCGCCGCCCACCGCGAGGGCCTCGCCCACCTGCGCCTCCACCCCGGCTCCGTGCTGCGCACCGGCACCGGGCAGTACCGCATCCGGGGCCTGGCCGTCATGGCGGCGCTGCGGGGCATCACGTCCGACCACCCCCAGCGGACCGACACCGAGGCCATCGGTGCGCTCCTCTACGCCGCGCTCACCCAGCGCTGGCCCTACGAGGACAGCGCCCACGGGCTGCCCGGCCTGCCCAAGGGCGTCGGCCTCATCGCCCCCGACCAGGTCCGCGCCGGCGTCCACCGCGGCCTCTCCGAGCTCGCCATGCGCGCGCTCGTCAACGACGGCTCCACCGCTTCGCGGCAGGAGCAGCCGTGCACGACCCCCGAGGAGCTGTCCAAGGCCGTCGCGGCCATGCCGCGCATCCGGCCTCCGGAGCCGTCCTTCACCACCCCGCCGGGCGGCTACCCCCGCCCGCACGCCTACGGCCGGCAGTCGCCGCACGGAGGCAGCCCCACGGGCCCCTTGCCGGCGCCTCCGCCGCCTCCGCTGCAGGGCCGCACGGGCCGCGCCCTCAAGTGGAGCGTCGCCGCCCTGCTGATCGCCGCCCTGGGCCTGGCCAGCTGGCAGCTCGCCGACACGCTCCTGAAGGACGGGCAGGGGGACCACCCGCAGATCTCCGAGCCGACGGGGGAGGACGGTTCGAAGCCGACCGGCGAAGAGATAAAGGTCGTCGACGCGCGGGAGTACGCCCCGGACGGCACCCCGCAGCACGAAGACCTGGTGAAGAACACCTACACCAAGTACGACGACCCCTCGAAGACGTGGCGGTCGCGCAGCTACCTCCAGGGTCCGTCCCTGAAGCAGTACAAGGGTGGCGTCGGGATCATCTACGACCTCGGCAGCAAGCAGAAGCTCCACTCCGTAGACATCAAGTTCCTCTACGGCGGCGACCACACCGAGGTGTCGCTCTACTCGGCGAAGTCCCTGAACGGCTCCGAGCCTGTGAAGTCGCTGACGAAGCTCACGACCAAGAAGACCGAGGTCGATTCGATAAAGCTCTCCCTCAAGAAGCCGGTCGAGGCTCAGTACGTCGTCCTGTGGATCACGGCAGCGCCCTACTCTGGCCCTGACGCGACGACCTTTGCCGGTGACGGTTACAAGCAGGGCATCACCAACGTGAAGTTCACCGGCTGACGTTCGGAACGGACCTCAGGGGGCTCGACGGTGGACGACGTCCTGCGTGACGGACTCAGCGATGCCGATCTCCTCGCCCGGCACGTGGCCGGCGATCACGACGCCTTCGGCGAGATCGTGCGCAGACACCGGGACCGTCTCTGGGCCGTCGCCCTGCGCACCCTCGGCGACAGGGAAGAGGCCGCGGACGCCGTGCAGGACGCCCTGGTCTCCGCCTACCGCGCCGCGCACACCTTTCGCGGGCAGTCCGCCGTCACCACGTGGCTGCACCGCATCACCGTCAACGCCTGTCTGGACCGGGCACGCAAGGCGGCGTCACGACGCACCGACCCGCTGGCCGAGACCGAGCGGCTGGAACAGCTCATCGAGCCGCATGAGTCCGCGGCCGCCCCCGCGGAGCGCGGGGACCTGCACCGGGAGCTGCTGCAGGCCCTTGCCACCCTCCCGCCCGACCAGCGCGCCGCCCTCGTCCTGGTGGACATGCAGGGCTATCCCGTCGCCGAGGCGGCCGAAGTGCTGGATGTTCCCGTCGGCACCGTGAAGAGCCGCTGCGCGCGAGGGCGGGCACGGCTTCTGCCGATCCTCACCCATCTGCGTCCCGGTGGCAGGGGTAGCCCACCGCTCGACGGGGGAAGGAACCGGTCGCAGGGGGCGTCCGTCCCACCACCGGCAGGACAGAGCGACGCAGATCCAGTGAAGGGCGGAGGTGGGCGAGCGTGACTTCGATGACCGGCACGGATGGGCACCCGGAGGTCGCGGAGATCTCCGCGCTCACCGAGGGGGTGCTCTCGCCGGCACGCACCGCGGACGTACGGGAGCACCTGGCGGCGTGCGAGCTGTGCGAGGACGTCCGCAGCTCCCTGGACGAGATCCGCGGCGTGCTCGGCACCTTGCCCGGCCCTCCCCGGATGCCGTCCGACATCGCGGGCCGCATCGACGCGGCACTCGCTGCCGAGGCGCTGCTGGACTCGACCACACCGCCCTTCGGCGTCCCCGTTTCCTTCAACGCCCCCGTCTCTTCCTCCTCGGTTTCACGTGAAACCGAGGAGGAAGAGACGGGGGAGAAGGCGGCACGAGCCTCGGTTTCACGTGAAACCGTCACCCGCCCCCAGGGGCGTCCCCGTGCCTCCACCGGCCCCGGCGCTCCGGCACCGTCCCGTAAGCCCCGTCGTCCGCGCACTCGCCGCTGGCCCACCGTGCTCCTGGGGAGTGCCTGTGTCACCGCGGTGATCGTCGTGGGCGGCATCTTCCTGCAGTCCGGCGGAACGGACGCGCCCACGGCGGGCCCCTCCACGGACCGCAGGAGCAGCCCGTCGGCGGCCGCCCACCTCGGCTCCGGTGATCTCGCGGAACGGGTGCACGCTCTCCTGAAGCCCCTGTCCTTCAGCCCCACCGAGCCCCGGGGGAAGACCGCCGAGGCCGACGGCGGCGCGCCGGACAGGACACTGAGCGCCCCGGGCGGCACAGCGCCCTACTGTGTCCAGCAGGGCATCGGGCGCCCGGAGCGGGCGCTGGCCTCCGAGCCGGACACCTATCAGGGTGAGGACGCCTACCTCGTCGTCCTGCCGCACCCCGGTGACACCGAGCTCGTCGACGCCTATGTGGTCTCCGCCACCTGCGTCGACGCGGGCTCCGCGACACCGGGCAAGGTATTGCTGACCGAGACGCTGCCGCGTCTCTGAGCCGTCCCGGCCGCAGCAGGCACCCGCGGGAATGCCTGCCCCGTAGGATCCGTTGGGTGGGGTGAACCCCTCAAGGACCGAGACAGCAGTCGGCAGACAAGGAAGACTCCCGTGAGCGACGTCCGCAACGTGATCATCATCGGCTCCGGGCCCGCGGGCTACACGGCCGCGCTCTACACCGCCCGCGCCTCGCTGAAGCCGCTGGTCTTCGAGGGCGCCGTGACCGCCGGTGGTGCTCTGATGAACACCACCGATGTCGAGAACTTCCCCGGCTTCCGTGACGGCATCATGGGCCCGGACCTCATGGACAACATGCGGGCGCAGGCCGAGCGCTTCGGCGCCGAGCTGATCCCGGACGACATCGTCGCGGTCGACCTGAGCGACGAGATCAAGACCGTCACCGACTCCGCCGGTACCGTCCACCGCGCCAAGGCCGTGATCGTCACGACCGGCTCGCAGCACCGCAAGCTGGGCCTGCCCCGCGAGGACGAGCTCTCGGGTCGCGGTGTCTCCTGGTGCGCCACGTGCGACGGCTTCTTCTTCAAGGACCACGACATCGCCGTGATCGGTGGCGGTGACACCGCGATGGAGGAGGCCACCTTCCTCTCGCGGTTCGCCAAGTCCGTCACCGTCGTCCACCGCCGTGACACCCTGCGGGCCAGCAAGGCCATGCAGGAGCGCGCCTTCGCCGACCCGAAGATCTCCTTCGTGTGGGACAGCGAGGTCGCCAAGATCCACGGCGAGAACAAGCTCTCGGGCCTGACCCTGCGCAACCTCAAGAGCGGCGAGACCTCCGAGCTGCCGGTGACCGGTCTGTTCATCGCGATCGGCCACGACCCGCGCACCGAGCTCTTCAAGGGCCAGCTGGAGCTGGACGACGAGGGCTACCTCAAGGTGGACGCCCCCTCCACCCGCACCAACCTGACCGGTGTCTTCGCCGCCGGTGACGTCGTGGACCACACCTACCGCCAGGCGATCACCGCCGCCGGCACCGGCTGCTCCGCGGCGCTGGACGCCGAGCGCTTCCTCGCTTCCCTCTCGGACAGCGAGCACGTGCGCGAGCCCGAGAAGACCGCCTGACTCACCCCCCCTCCCCCCGCCCCGCGCAGAGAAAGAGACGAGGAGACCCCCGTGGCTCTCAAGGCTGTAACCGACAAGACCTTCGACGAGGACGTCCTCAAGAGCGACAAGCCCGTGCTGGTGGACTTCTGGGCCGCGTGGTGCGGTCCGTGCCGCCAGATCGCCCCCTCCCTGGAGGCGATCGCGGCCGAGTACGGCGAGAAGATCGAGATCGTCAAGCTGAACATCGACGAGAACCCGAACACCGCCGCCAAGTACGGCGTGATGTCGATCCCGACCCTGAACGTCTACAAGGGCGGCGAGGTCGTCCAGACGATCGTCGGCGCCAAGCCGAAGGCGGCTCTGGAGCGCGAGCTGAGCAGCTTCATCCACGCGTAAGCGTCGGCACCACCACTCTCCGGGCGGCGCGGACAGCCACTACAGCGGCCGCAGCGCCGGCTCCTTCTGCACGGCACCCAGCAGACGGTCCAGCGCGAGCTCGACGTCTTCCTTCCAGGAGAGCGCCGAACGGAGCTCCAGCCGCAGCCGCGGATAGCGGGGGTGCGGCCGCACCGTCTTGAAGCCGACGGCCAGCAGGTGATCGGCCGGCAGCACACAGGCCGGTTCCTTCCAGCGCGCGTCGGCGAAGGCCTCGATGGCCTTGAAACCCCGTCGCAGGACGTCCTTGGCGGCGGTCTGCACCATCATGCGGCCCAGCCCCTGGCCCTGGAAGCCCGGGGTGAGCCACGCGGTCATCAGCTGGACCGCATCCGCGGCGACAGGGCTGGTGGAAAATGCGGCCGACCGGGGGACATAGGCGGGCGGCGCGTAGAGCACAAAGCCCACCGGGACCTCATCCACGTAGGCCACCCGGCCGCACGAACCCCACTCCAGAAGGACCCCGGAGATCCAGGCTTCCTTCTCCAGCTCCGGTCGCCCCGCCTTCAGCGCGGCTTCACCGCTGACGGGGTCCAGTTCCCAGAAGACGCAGGAGCGACAACGCTGGGGGAGGTCCGGGAGATTGTCCAGCGTGAGCGGTACGAGCCGACGCCCCATGGAGCCATTTCCTCACTTCCATCGCGTGCCACACTCCGGGCGGCGCTCAGCGCGCTCCGCTCCTGGAGGAGGCTGCCGACGAATCCGCCGACTGCTCCCAGGCCGAAGCCTGTTGCCATCAGTCCGGTCCGGCTCACCCATCGCATGGCCCCGCCCCTCCGCGAACTGTGTCAACGTGGTTGCGCCATACCCCAACGCATCGTATCCGTGCCGGGATTGAGCGAACAGCAGGACAAGGCAAAGGGCGGGTTGTGTTCCACGTGGAACACAACCCGCCCTTTGCCGTCAGCTCCTGCTGTCAGTCCTCGTCCTCGCGGGAGAGCTTCTGCTCCAGCACCCGGCCCTCACCCGGGGCGAGCGTGCCGAGGATGCGCTCCAGATCCTCCATCGAGGCGAACTCGACGACGATCTTGCCCTTCTTCTGCCCGAGGTCGACCTTCACCCGGGTCTCGAAGCGGTCGGACAGACGCGTGGCCAGATCGGTCAGCGCCGGAGAGACCCGGGCGCCGGCCCGGGGACCCTTGGGCTTGGAGGAGCTACGCTTCTCCGGGTCCATCAGCTTCACGATCTCTTCGACCGAGCGCACCGACAGCCCCTCGGCCACGATCTTCGTGGCGAGCTTCTCCTGCTCCTCAGGGTCGGTCACCCCCACCAGGGCGCGGGCGTGGCCGGCCATCAGGACACCGGAAGCGACCTTGTTCTGCACGACGGGCGTCAGTTTTAGCAGCCGCAGCGTGTTGGTCACCATCGAGCGCGAGCGCCCGATCCGGGCGGCCAGCTCGTCATGCGTGCAGTCGAAGTCCTTGAGGAGCTGGTCGTAGGCGGCAGCCTCCTCAAGCGGGTTCAGCTGGGCCCGGTGCAGGTTCTCCAGCAGGGCGTCCAGCAGCAGCTTGTCGTCTTCGGTCGCCCGGACGATCGCGGGGATCCGCTCCAGGCCAACCTCCCGGCAGGCCCGCCAGCGGCGCTCGCCCATGATGAGCTCGTAGCTGCCCGCGGCCAGACGGCGGACGACGATGGGCTGGAGCAGGCCCACCTCACGGATGGAGTGGACCAGCTCCCTATGGGCGTCCTCGTCAAAGACCACCCTCGGCTGCTGCGGGTTGGGCGTAATAGCGTCCAGCGGCAGCTCCGCGAAGTACGCCCCGGCCACCGTCTCCGCCGACGTCTCGGCCGCGGCCTCGGCGCGAAGCGCCTCCGCATCCGTTTCACGTGAAACGGTGAAGTCCTTCACCGGCAGCGCCGTCACCTTGGAGGCCGCCACCCCCCGCTCCGGCGCGAGAACCGGCACCGCGGTGGGAGACGTGGCGTCATAGCCCCCCGCGGGGCCAGCGCTCTCCGATGCCTTCGGCGCCGCTGGAATCAGGGCACCGAGCCCACGGCCCAGTCCTCTACGTCGATCGCTCACTGCAGCCCCTCCGACATGCTGTGCTGGTCTTGCTGTTGCTGGCGGCCCACCAGGTGAGCCCTACTGCCGTCGTAACGTACGCCGATCCCCCGCAGCGCGATCTCCCGGGCTGCCTCCAGGTAGGAGAGCGCGCCACTGGAACCCGGGTCGTACGTCAGGACCGTCTGTCCGTAGCTGGGCGCCTCGGAGATCCTGACGGAACGCGGAATGCTGGTCCGCAGCACCTCGTGGCCGAAGTGGGTGCGCACTTCTTCGGCCACCTGGGACGCCAGCCGGGTCCGCCCGTCGTACATCGTCAGCAGGATGGTCGAGACGTGGAGCTGGGGGTTGAGGTGCCCACGCACCAGCTCGACGTTGCGCAGCAGTTGGCCGAGGCCTTCCAGGGCGTAGTACTCGCACTGGATGGGGATCAGCACCTCGGCGCCGGCGACGAGGGCGTTGACCGTCAGCAGGCCGAGCGAGGGCGGGCAGTCGATCAGGATGTAATCCAGCGGCTGCTCGTAGGCCTTGATCGCACGGTCCAGCCGGCTCTCGCGGGCAACGAGCGAAACCAGCTCGATCTCGGCGCCCGCCAGGTCGATGGTGGCGGGCGCGCAGAAGAGCCCCTCCACGTCGACGACCGGCTGCACCACATCGGCGAGCTTCTTGCTGTCCACCAGGACGTCGTAGATCGACGGCACCTCGGCGTGGTGGTCGATGCCCAGAGCCGTCGAGGCGTTGCCCTGCGGGTCGAGGTCGATGACCAGTACGCGGTTGCCGTGGAGAGCCAGGGAGGCCGCCAGGTTCACGGTCGTCGTGGTCTTACCGACGCCGCCCTTCTGGTTGGCGACCACCATGACCCGGGTCTGCTCCGGCCTGGGCATCGGGGGAGGGGGCGTTTCACGTGAAACAAGCTCCATCCCGGGTTCGGAGTCGGCGGGGCGGGGGCCGGGGACCGGGTCGGCCATCGGCCCCGCGATATTGGCGTCGGACCGCAAGGATTCACTCTCCTCGACATCAGGCTCGCAATGGACAGAGCCTGCCATGCTTTCGGGGTTGTGAACCAGCGAGGCCCGTTCTCCTGTGGATGAATCCAGCATTCCTGTGGATGCACCGGTGTACTCAGCCGCCCGCTGGCCGCGCGGTACAACCGCGCGACCCCGGTCGATGATTCCCTGCAGCAATGAGCGTCGTTTCACGTGAAACACGATGCAGCGCACGCTGTGCACCGGAGCGGCGACACTCCGCTACAGGTAGGTTTGGCAGGTTGTATGGAGCATTGGCCCTGCTCCCCCAGGGTGACCCGAGGCGCTCGGGCGACCCCAGGCGACCTCAGCTGACCCCTCAGCGACGGCGACGCGAGCGGCCCGCGGCCTTGGCCCGCTTGGCGGCGAAGCGCACACCGCCCGGGCTCTCCCCCACCTCGACCCGGACCACGGTGGACGGCGGGTCCACCACGCCCTGACCGACCTGGAGCACCGAGGTCCGCACCACGCCGAGCTTGCTGAGGGCCGCACGGGCGCCCTTGAGCTCCTCCTCGGCGGTGTCGCCCTTGAGGGCGAGCATCTCGCCGTACGGCCGCAGCAGGGGCACGCCCCAGCCCGCCAGCCGGTCCAGCGGGGCGACGGCGCGGGCCGTGACGACGTGCACCGGCTCGACCTTGCCGAGCATCTCCTCGGCGCGGCCGCGGACGACGGTGACGTGGTCCAGGCCCAGCAGCTCCACGACCTCCTGGAGGAAGTTCGTACGGCGGAGCAGGGGCTCCAGCAGGGTGATCTGGAGGTCCGGGCGGACCAGGGCCAGCGGGATGCCCGGCAGGCCGGCGCCCGAGCCCACGTCGCACACGGAGACGCCGTCCGGGACGGCCTCGGCGAGCACCGCGCAGTTCAGCAGGTGGCGCTCCCACAGCCGCGGGACCTCGCGGGGACCGATGAGACCGCGCCGGACGCCCGCGTCCGCGAGCACCTCGGCGTACCGAACGGCCTCCGGCAGGCGGTCACCGAAAACCTCCCGGGCCTCGGGGGGCGCCGGGGGGAGCTCCGCTGCCTCATCCACGGGAAACCGTCCTTCCGTACGACGTCTCTCTGAGAATCACTGAGAAATCAGAGTCTGAATATCAGGCTGACAAGGATCGGCCCCGCCTGCGAGCAGACGGGGCCGGACACACCTAGAAGTGGGATCGAAGAGACCGAGAGGGACTCAGGCGGGGAGGACGACGACGAAGCGCTGCGGCTCCTCGCCCTCGGACTCGCTGCGCAGGCCCGCGGCGGCAACGGCGTCGTGGACGACCTTGCGCTCGAAGGGGGTCATCGGGTCCAGCTTGACCGCGGCACCGGTGCTACGGGCCTCGGCGGCCGCCTGCGCGCCCACCTTCGCCAGCTCCTCGCGCTTGCGGGCCCGGAAGCCGGCGATGTCGAGCATGAGGCGGCTGCGGTCGCCGGTCTCCCGGTTCACGGCCAGACGGGTGAGCTCCTGGAGCGCCTCCAGCACCTCGCCGTCGCGGCCGACCAGCTTCTGCAGGTCGCGGCTGGTCGAGTCGCTGATGATCGACACCGCGGCGCGGTCGGCCTCGACGTCCATGTCGATGTCACCGTCGAGGTCGGCGATGTCCAGCAGACCCTCG
This sequence comes from Streptomyces sp. URMC 124, assembly GCF_051386455.1. Taxonomy (NCBI): domain Bacteria; kingdom Bacillati; phylum Actinomycetota; class Actinomycetes; order Kitasatosporales; family Streptomycetaceae; genus Streptomyces; species Streptomyces sp. URMC 124. The sequence continues at coordinate 43,066 of NZ_JBPQTS010000024.1, read as the reverse complement.
AGGTAGTCGGCCGCGATCTCGCCCTCCTGCTCCAGGCGGGACAGGGTGTCGGTGCCCTCGGCGGCGACACCGCTGGTCTGGCGCTGCGTGTCCGTCACGGTGGACTCCTTCATCACTTCTTGGAGGGGTGCTTGGGCCGCTGCGGGCCGCTCTTGCGCTGCCCGGACTTGGATCCGCCGCCGGCCTGCCCGGGCTTCCCGCCCTTGGCGTCCTTGGCTTCCTTGGCGTCCGTGCCCTGCTTCTTCTCGAGCGAGGACTTCTTCTCGAGCGAGGGCTTGTCCTCGGTGGAGGCGGCGGTCGTGGCGGCCGTGGCGGCCGTGGCGCCCGGCGCGGCGACCTGGCGCTTGGCCTTGGTCTGGCGCTTGGGCTGCTGGCGGTTGGCGCGGGCGGCCTCGACCGCCTTCTTCGCCTCGACCTCGGCCGGGTCCTCCTTGAGCTTGCCCTTGGCCCGCAGGCGGTCCTGGCGCTGCTTGAAGGCGACGCTGCCCGGGGTGGGGTTACGCCGGATGACGAACATCTGCTGACCCAGGGTCCACACGTTGGTGGTCAGCCAGTAGACGAGGACACCGACGGGGAAGTTGATGCCGAGGACGGCGAAGATGATCGGGAAGACGTACATCAGCATCTTCTGCTGCTGCATGAACGGCGTCTTCACCGTGAGGTCGACGTTCTTCGTCATGAGCTGGCGCTGCGTGTAGAACTGCGACAGCGACATCAGGATGATCATGACGACGGTGACGACGCGGACGTCGGTCACCGTGGCGTTGAAGGACTCGATCTTCGCGGCGGAGTCCAGGAACTTCACCGACAGCGGGGCGCCGAAGATGTGCGCCTTCTGCGCGCTGTCGAGCAGCTCCTGGTTGATGAAGCCGACCGTCTTGCCCTGCGCGATGTGGTTCAGGACCTGGTACAGCGAGATGAAGAAGGGCGACTGGGCCAGGATCGGAAGGCAGCTCGAGAGAGGGTTGGTGCCCGTCTCCTTGTAGAGCTTCATCATCTCTTCGGACTGGCGCTGCTTGTCGCTCTTGTAGCGCTCCTGGATCGCCTTCATCTTCGGCTGGAGCGCCTGCATGTTCCGCGTGGCCTTGATCTGCTTCACGAAGAGCGGGATCAGGCAGATACGGATCAGGACCACCAGGGAGACGATGGACAGACCCCACGCCCAGCCGCTGTCCTTGTCGAAGACGAGGCCGTACAGCGAGTGGAACTGGACGATGATCCAGGAAACTGCGTAATAAAGAGGACCGAGGATCGTGTCCACGAATCAGGCTCCTTGGGCGTTGGGCTGAGTCTCGGGCTGTGCGGCAGGCCCCAAGGCGGGGTGCCCGCCCAGTCGGCTCCTCAGCCGCTGGTGCCAGACCGGACGCTTCCGGGGAGGTACGTGGTCGACGCCACCGAGCGACCACGGATTACAGCGCAGGATGCGCCAGGCCGTGAGCGCCGTTCCTTTGACCGCGCCGTGCACGTCGATGGCGGTGTAGCCATAGTGCGAGCACGACGGGTAGTACTTGCAGACCGGCCCAAGGAGTGGGCTGATGGTCCACTGATAGAGCTTGATCAACCACAGCAGCGGATACTTCACCGTGCGCTCCCTCCCTGGCTTCGGCCAAGGTCCCGGGGGGTGCCCTCGGGGGGATCGGAACGGCGCGGCGCCCCTCCCAACAGCCGCTGCAGTGCGGTGTCAAGATCACGGGCCAGCTCATCGTGGTCCGCCTCGCCCGAGCCGGGCAGGGCCCGTACCACCACCAGGCTACCGGCGGGCAGCTGATCGAGCCGGTCACGCATCAGGTGGCGAAGCCTGCGCTTCACCAGATTGCGGACAACGGCGACGCCGACGGCCTTGCTGACGACGAAACCCGCACGCACCGGGGGAGCATTCTCCCCAGGTGTGTGCGGGTCCGTTGTACCGCTACGGAGGTGGACGACGAGGAGCGGGCGCCCGGCCCTGCGTCCTCGGCGCACCGCGGTCGCAAAGTCCTCGCGCCGCCTCAGCCGATTGTCGGTAGGCAGCACGGCATGGACCTATTGGTCAGGCTGCTCAGGCCGACAGGCGGGCGCGACCCTTGCCACGGCGGGACGCGAGAATCGCGCGGCCGGCACGGGTGCGCATGCGCAGGCGGAAGCCGTGGGTCTTCGCGCGGCGGCGGTTGTTCGGCTGGAAGGTGCGCTTGCTCACTCGGGGGCTCCAGAAATGAATCGGTGGTGGCGGGACATCGCCTGGCTGTCACCGTGCGCCCACGAGAAGCTCGCAACGCCCGAGTGCACCGCTTCATGACCGCATCAGAGACTCGACACGATCTTTGCCCATCGGAGGCAGGCGGCAGCAGCCATCGACAACTCGACCTGGTCACGGTACGCGCGGCTACGCCATTCGGTCAAACCGGCAGCGCACCAGGGATACACCGTAGCCCGCCGCGGGCCGGTGAGACGACACGCCCCGCCCCATGGCACATTTGTACACACCCTGTGGACAACGACTTGAACCACCCACCGCGGGCTGACTACCGTGGCTGAACTCCGAATCCTTCCCGCCCGTCCCGAGAACCACACATTCGTGGGACTCACGGGGCGCCCCCAGTGACTGAGAGAGCGTGCCTCGTGGCTGACCTGCCTGCCGATCTTGCCGCAGTGTGGCCGCGCGTGCTCGACCAGCTCCTGGGCGAGGGCCGGGACAAGCGCGGCCAGGGCGTCGAGACCAAGGACGAGCACTGGATCAAGCGGTGCCAGCCGCTGGCCCTCGTCGCGGACACCGCCCTGCTGGCCGTGCCCAACGAATTCGCCAAGGGCGTGCTGGAGGGCCGGCTGGCCCCCATCGTCAGCGAGACGCTCAGCCGCGAGTGCGGCCGCCCCATCCGGATCGCGATCACCGTCGACGACTCCGCGGGCGAGCCCCCGGCCGAGCGCCCCCAGGCCCCGCAGCAGTCCCGCTACGAGGAGCCCACGGGCCGCGGCGGCGCCGGCCAGGCCCGCGACGGTCGCGACGCCTACGACGGCCGGGACGCCTACGAGGGCTACGACACCGGCGCCTACGAGGGCCGCGAGAGCTACGGCCGCCAGGCTCCGTCCGACGACCTGCCGTCCGTGCGCCCGGCCTATCCGGACTACCAGCAGCAGCGCCCCGAGCCCGGCGCGTGGCCGCGCCACTCGGCCCCCTCCGGCCCCCCGGTGGCTCCCCCGGGCGACCGCGCGGAGCGCGGGGACCGGAATGACCGCAGCGACCGGGGCGACCGGGGCGACCGGAACGACTACAGCTGGCAGCAGCAGCGCCTGGGCGGCTTCGCTGAAGGCGAACGCGATCCGTACGCCTCGCAGCACGGCGCCGGCTCCTACGAGCAGCAGTCGTACGAGCAGCCCGGCCCCTACGACCAGCAGGGTTCGTACGACCAGGCGTCCGAGTACCGTGCGCAGCCGCCCGAGCGCATGCCGTACGAGCAGCAGCGCCGCGATCTGCCCGAGAGCCACCCGCGCGGCGGCGAGCGCGGCGAGCGGCCCCCGGCCGGCGGCGCCCCCGGCCCGCTGGCGGCCAAGCCCGCCCCGGCACCGGGCCCGGGCGAGCCGACCGCGCGGCTGAACCCCAAGTACCTCTTCGACACCTTCGTCATCGGCGCGTCCAACCGCTTCGCGCACGCCGCCGCCGTCGCGGTGGCCGAGGCGCCGGCGAAGGCGTACAACCCGCTCTTCATCTACGGCGAGTCAGGTCTGGGGAAGACCCACCTGCTGCACGCCATCGGGCACTACGCGCGAAGCCTCTACCCGGGCACGCGCGTGCGCTACGTGAGCTCGGAGGAGTTCACCAACGAGTTCATCAACTCCATCCGCGACGGCAAGGCGGACGCGTTCCGCAAGCGCTACCGCGACATGGACATCCTGCTGGTCGACGACATCCAGTTCCTGGCGAGCAAGGAGTCGACGCAGGAGGAGTTCTTCCACACCTTCAACACGCTCCACAACGCCAACAAGCAGATCGTGCTGTCCTCCGACCGGCCGCCGAAGCAGCTGGTGACCCTGGAGGACCGGCTGCGCAACCGCTTCGAGTGGGGCCTGATCACGGACGTCCAGCCGCCGGAGCTGGAGACCCGGATCGCGATCCTGCGCAAGAAGGCGGTGCAGGAGCAGCTCAACGCCCCGCCGGAGGTCCTGGAGTTCATCGCCTCCCGCATCTCGCGCAACATCCGCGAGCTGGAGGGCGCGCTGATCCGGGTGACGGCCTTCGCGAGCCTGAACCGCCAGCCTGTCGACCTGGGCCTGACCGAGATCGTCCTCAAGGACCTGATCCCGGGCGGCGAGGACGCCTCGCCGGAGATCACGGCGCCGGCCATCATGGCCGCGACGGCGGACTACTTCGGGCACACCGTGGAGGACCTGTGCGGGGCCTCGCGCAGCCGCGTGCTGGTGACGGCGCGACAGATCGCCATGTACCTCTGCCGCGAGCTCACGGACCTTTCGCTGCCGAAGATCGGTGCGCAGTTCGGCGGCCGTGACCACACGACAGTGATGCACGCGGACCGCAAGATCCGTGCGCTGATGGCCGAGCGGCGCTCCATCTACAACCAGGTGACCGAGCTGACGAACCGCATCAAGAACGGCTGACCAGGCCGCGAGGACGTCTGAGGGCGCTTCAGGACGCTTCCCGAAGCGCCCTTTTCGCGGTCCTGGGGACTCCTTGGGACTCCTTGGGGCTCCTTGGGGACTTCTGGGGGACTTCTGGGGGACTCCTGACGGCCTCTCCGGCGGCCGCTCGGCATCCACAGCCGTGGACGGCTCTGTTCGATTCCGTGCTCCGTACCCGGGGTTCTCCACAGATTCCTTGCCGACCGGCTGTCCACACGCTGGGGACTGTGAAGTTGTCCAGATGCTGTCCACAGAGGAGGCTGTTGATAGCCCATCAGGCGAGGTCAGCGGCGTGTGGATTTGTGGCCGACGAGATTCCACAGCCTGTGGACAAAGAAGTCACCCACAAGGAGGCATGCGCGTTGTCCACCGGCGGCCCACAGGCCGGTGGATGTTGTACACAGCCTTTCCACACCCCTGTCCACTGTTCGGCAACGAAACGCCCGAGCTCACCGCACCGAGTGAAGCGCGTCACACCAAGGTGCCGGATTGGGCTGTGGGGAACCTGGGTAAACCTGGGGACAGCCCTGGGGAGAAGTGCGCCCTGCCTGTGCACCGGTTGTGCAGAACTTTCCGCGGTCCACAGAACACCCCGCTTATCCACCGCCCCCACCCACAGGCCCGGTGGACAAAAAACTGGCGTTGACCTGGGCAAAGACGGTTGTCCACCGTTTCCACAGGCCCTACTACTACGACCACAGAGATCAAGCGGGGAACTCGTTTCGAAGTGGGTCCTGTGCACAACTCGGCCGCGGGCCGCGCCACGCCCTCCGACCCGACTTGACCCCGAGACGCACCAGCTGTCAGCGGTGTGCGTCAGACTGGTCTCCGGCAAGCAGCCGACGAAGACGCCAGCAGGGCGAGCCAGCAACAAGCAGGAGGCGGTTTCCGGTGAAGATCCGGGTGGAGCGCGATGTACTCGCGGAGGCAGTGGCCTGGGCGGCCCGCAGCCTCCCGGCCCGTCCGCCGGTGCCCGTCCTCGCGGGCCTTCTGCTGAAGGCCGAGGAGGGCTCGCTGAGCCTCTCCGGCTTCGACTACGAGGTCTCGGCCCGCGTCTCGGTCGACGCCGACGTGGAGGAGGACGGCACCGTCCTCGTCTCCGGCCGTCTCCTCGCCGACATCTGCCGCGCACTTCCCAACAGGCCTGTGGAAATCTCCACCGACGGTGTGCGCGTCACGGTGGTCTGCGGCTCCTCGCGATTCACACTCCACACCCTGCCTGTGGAGGAGTACCCGGCCCTGCCCCAGATGCCGACGGCCACGGGCACCGTCCCGGCCGAGGTCTTCGCCGCCGCTGCCGCCCAGGTCGCCATCGCCGCCGGCCGTGACGACACCCTGCCGGTGCTCACCGGTGTCCGCGTCGAGATCGAGGGCGACACCGTCACCCTGGCCTCCACCGACCGCTACCGCTTCGCGGTCCGCGAGTTCATGTGGAAGCCCGAGACGCCGGACATCTCCGCGGTCGCCCTGGTGCCCGCCAAGACCCTGCTGGACACCGCCAAGTCCCTCAGCGGCGGCGACTCCGTCTCGATCGCCCTGGCCGGCTCCGGCAAGGGCGAGGGCCTGATCGGCTTCGAGGGCGCGGGCCGCCGCACCACCACGCGGCTGCTCGAGGGCGACCTGCCGAAGTACCGCACCCTCTTCCCGACGGAGTTCAACTCCGTCGCCGTGATCGAGACCGCCCCCTTCGTCGAGGCCGTCAAGCGCGTCGCCCTGGTCGCCGAGCGCAACACCCCGGTGCGGCTGAGCTTCGAGCAGGGCGTGCTGATCCTGGAGGCCGGCTCCAGCGACGACGCACAGGCTGTGGAGCGGGTGGACGCCGCGCTCGAGGGCGACGACATCTCGATCGCCTTCAACCCCGGCTTCCTGCTGGAGGGCCTCTCCGCGATCGACTCCCCGGTCGCGCAGCTGTCCTTCACGACGTCGACGAAGCCGGCGCTGCTCAGCGGCAAGCCCGCGCTCGACGCCGAGGCGGACGACGCGTACAAGTACCTGATCATGCCGGTGCGCCTGTCGGGCTGAGGCCCTCCGGCGGGATCGGCCCCGGCGGGGGCACTCACCCTTTGAGCGCCCCCGCCCCACAGGTGTGCAGCGCCTGCCCGGCGTAGGCTCGGACCCAGGTACGAACCCACTCAAGGCATAGAGGATCACCCATGGAGCTCGGTCTCGTCGGTCTCGGCAAGATGGGCGGCAACATGCGCGAGCGCATCCGCCGCGCAGGCCACACCGTCATCGGATACGACCGCAATCCGGACCTCGCGGATGTCAGCAGCCTCAAGGAGCTGGTGGACTCCCTCCAGGGGCCGCGCGTCGTATGGGTCATGGTCCCGGCCGGCGCGCCGACCCAGGCCACCATCGACGAGCTCGGCGAGCTGCTCTCCCCGGGCGACGTCGTCGTCGACGGCGGCAACTCCCGCTGGACGGACGACGAGAAGCACGCCGAGGAGCTGGGCGCCAAGGGCATCGGCTTCGTCGACTGCGGCGTCTCCGGCGGCGTCTGGGGCCTGGAGAACGGCTACGCGCTGATGTACGGCGGCGACGCCGCGAACGTCGCCCGGGTCCAGCCGGTCTTCGACGCCCTCAAGCCCGAGGGTGACTTCGGCGCCGTGCACGCGGGCAAGGTCGGTGCCGGCCACTTCGCGAAGATGGTCCACAACGGCATCGAGTACGCGATGATGCAGGCCTACGCCGAGGGCTGGGAGCTGCTGGAGAAGGTCGACTCCGTCACCGACGTGCGCGAGGTCTTCCGCAGCTGGCAGGAGGGCACGGTCATCCGCTCCTGGCTGCTGGACCTGGCCGTCAACGCCCTCGACCAGGACGAGCACCTCGACAAGCTGCGCGGCTACGCGGCCGACTCCGGCGAGGGCCGCTGGACGGTCGAGGCCGCGATCGACAACGCCGTGCCGCTGCCCGCGATCACCGCGTCGCTCTTCGCCCGCTTCGCGTCCCGCCAGGACGACTCCCCGCAGATGAAGATGATCGCCGCGCTGCGCAACCAGTTCGGCGGCCACGCGGTCGAGAGCAAGTAGGCCGGGAGCAGGTAAGCAGGAGCAGGGAGCAGCCGGCACCCGTCGGCAGCACCACAGCGGTAAACAGCACCACAGCAGTAACAGCAGGACGAGCAGTACACAGCGGAAGAGGTCGGCGCACCATGCATGTCTCGCATCTGTCGCTGGCCGACTTCCGCTCGTACGCCCGGGTCGAGGTCCCGCTCGACCCGGGCGTCACGGCGTTCGTGGGACCCAACGGCCAGGGCAAGACCAATCTCGTCGAGGCGATCGGCTACCTGGCCACCCTCGGCAGCCACCGGGTCTCCTCGGACGCCCCCCTGGTCCGGATGGGCGCCGACCGCGCCGTCGTGCGCGCCGCCGTCGTCCAGGGCGATCGGCAGCAGCTGATAGAGCTGGAGCTGAACCCCGGCAAGGCCAACCGCGCCCGGATCAACCGTTCCTCCCAGGTCCGGCCGCGCGACGTGCTCGGCATCGTGCGGACGGTGCTGTTCGCCCCGGAGGACCTGGCCCTGGTCAAGGGCGATCCCGGAGAGCGCCGCCGCTTCCTGGACGAGCTGATCACCGCGCGCTCGCCGCGCATGGCGGGCGTCCGCTCCGACTACGAGCGGGTCCTCAAGCAGCGCAACACCCTCCTCAAGAGCGCGGCGATGGCCCGCCGCCACGGCGGCCGCGGCCTCGACCTGTCCACGCTCGACATCTGGGACCAGCACCTGGCCCGCGCCGGGGCCGAGCTGCTGGCCCGCCGCCTCGACCTGATCGACGAGCTGCTGCCGCTGGCCGACAAGGCCTACGAGCAGCTGGCGCCCGGTGGCGGCCCGGTGTCCTTCGAGTACCGCGGGCCGGCCGCCGTCGAGGGGGCGCGCAGCCGCGAGGAGCTCTACGAGGCGCTGCTGGCGGCGCTCGCCGAGGCCCGCAAGCAGGAGATCGAGCGCGGCGTGACGCTGATCGGCCCGCACCGGGACGACCTCCTCCTCAAGCTCGGCCGGCTGCCCGCCAAGGGGTACGCGAGCCACGGCGAGTCCTGGTCGTACGCGCTGGCGCTGCGTCTGGCCTCGTACGAGCTGCTGCGCTCCGAGGGCAACGAGCCGGTGCTCGTGCTGGACGACGTCTTCGCCGAGCTGGACGCCCGGCGCCGCGAGCGGCTCGCGGAGCTGGTCGCCCACGGCGAGCAGGTCCTGGTGACCGCCGCCGTGGACGACGACGTGCCGGAGCTCCTGACCGGCGCCCGGTACGCGGTGTCGGAAGGCAGGGTCGAGCGCGTATGAGTACGCCCTCCGAGCATCCGAAGCCGCCCGAGCCGTCCGGCGTGGACCTGGCGCGGGTCGCGCTGCGCGCCGCCAAGGAGCAGGCGCGGGCGCGGGGCGCCGCGGCCCAGCAGAAGAAGCAGGTCCGCCGCGGCGGGGGACTGCGCTCGGGCGCGCGCGCGGACGGCCGTGACCCGCTGCCGCTGGGCGCCGCCATCAACAGGCTGATCACCGAGCGGGGCTGGGAGAAGCCCGCGGCGGTGGGCGGTGTGATGGGCCGCTGGCCGCAGATCGTGGGCGACACCCTGGCCCTGCACTGCACGCCGCAGGGTTTCGACGAGGACTCCCACGTCCTGACGGTGCAGTGCGACTCGACGGCGTGGGCGACGCAGCTGCGCCTGCTGGCGCCGCAGCTGGTGGCCCGGCTCAACGACGACCTGGGCCAGGGCACCGTACGAATGATCAAGGTGCTGGGGCCGGGCGGTCCGAGCCGTCGCTACGGATCGCTGCGTGCTCCGGGCAGCACGGGCCCGGGGGACACGTACGGCTGACGCCGGTGCGCGCCGGGCGCCCGCGGGCGCCCCGGCGAGGGCGGCGAGGGCGGCGATTCCAGGGGCGGGTGACGGTCCGTGGTGCCCCCGTGGGAACCGAGCACCGGGTGATCTGCGTGGCCTGGGGTGATGCGGTGCGACGGGGGGTGCGCCCGAGCCGGCGCTGAGACCCCGCTCACGGTAGCGGGCGGTTGACAGCCCGAAGCGCTGAGTGCCGCTGTGAGCCTCTTGGAGCCCGGGTCCACATATAGGGAGTCGGCTGATGCCGGTTCAGGGCGGCACGTGCAGGCTCAGGCACCGCCAAACCCCCATTCATGTCAGCGCTACCGGTAGACTGGTGGCAATCCCGCCGGCTTGCGGGACTCGTCGACCAACGCAGAACGACGCAGCCGCTCCTGCCTGCCTCGGGTGGGGTCTCCCCGCCGCAGTCGGGGATGGCCTGTGCTGTGCCAGAAAGGGCGCTTCGTGGCCGATTCCGGCAACCCCAACGAGAACACCACCCCTTCTACGGACGGTGCGGCGGAGACCGCACCCGCGGGCGCACCCGGCGCCGCGTCCTACGACGCCAGCGCGATCACCGTCCTCGAGGGTCTGGACGCCGTCCGCAAGCGGCCCGGCATGTACATCGGCTCGACCGGTGAGCGCGGCCTGCACCACCTCGTCTACGAGGTCGTCGACAACTCCGTCGACGAGGCCCTCGCCGGTCACGCGGACACCATCGACGTGACGATCCTTTCCGACGGCGGCGTGCGCGTCATCGACAACGGCCGTGGCATCCCGGTGGGCATCGTCCCCTCCGAGGGCAAGCCCGCCGTCGAGGTCGTCCTGACCGTGCTGCACGCGGGCGGCAAGTTCGGCGGCGGCGGCTACGCGGTCTCCGGCGGTCTGCACGGCGTCGGCGTCTCGGTCGTCAACGCGTTGTCGACGCGCGTCGCGGTCGAGGTGAAGACCGACGGCTTCCGCTGGACCCAGGACTACAAGCTCGGCGTCCCGACCGCCCCGCTGCAGCAGAACGAGGCGACCGACGAGCACGGCACCTCGGTCACCTTCTGGGCCGACGGCGACATCTTCGAGACCACCGAGTACTCCTTCGAGACGCTCTCGCGGCGCTTCCAGGAGATGGCGTTCCTCAACCGGGGCCTGACCATCTCGCTGACGGACGAGCGCCCGGCCCACGTGGACGAGGAGGGCAAGCCCCTCAACGTCCGCTACCACTACGAGGGCGGCATCTCGGACTTCGTCCGCTACCTCAACTCGCGCAAGGGCGAGGTCATCCACCCCACGGTGATCGACTTCGACGCCGAGGACAAGGAGCGGATGCTCTCCCTCGAGGTCGCGATGCAGTGGAACACCCAGTACTCCGAGGGTGTCTACAGCTTCGCGAACACCATCCACACCCACGAGGGCGGTACGCACGAGGAGGGCTTCCGCGCGGCGCTCACCGGCCTGATCAACCGCTACGCGCGCGACAAGAAGCTGCTCCGCGAGAAGGACGACAACCTCACGGGCGACGACATCCGCGAGGGTCTGACGGCGATCATCTCCGTCAAGCTGGGCGAGCCGCAGTTCGAGGGCCAGACCAAGACCAAGCTGGGCAACACCGAGGCCAAGACCTTCGTGCAGAAGGTCGTCCACGAGCAGCTGACGGACTGGCTGGACCGCAATCCGAACGAGGCCGCGGACATCATCCGCAAGTCCATCCAGGCGGCCACCGCGCGCGTCGCGGCCCGCAAGGCGCGCGACCTCACCCGTCGCAAGGGCCTGCTGGAGACGGCGTCGCTGCCGGGCAAGCTGTCCGACTGCCAGTCGAACGACCCGACCAAGTGCGAGATCTTCATCGTCGAGGGTGACTCCGCCGGCGGCTCGGCCAAGTCCGGCCGCAACCCGCAGTACCAGGCGATCCTCCCGATCCGCGGCAAGATCCTGAACGTCGAGAAGGCGCGGATCGACAAGATCCTGCAGAACCAGGAGATCCAGGCGCTGATCTCCGCCTTCGGCACCGGTGTGCACGAGGACTTCGACATCGCGAAGCTCCGCTATCACAAGATCATTCTGATGGCGGACGCCGACGTCGACGGTCAGCACATCAACACCCTGCTGCTCACCTTCCTCTTCCGCTTTATGCGTCCGCTGGTCGAGGCCGGGCACGTCTACCTCTCCCGTCCCCCGCTCTACAAGATCAAGTGGGGCCGGGACGACTTCGAGTACGCCTACTCCGACCGCGAGCGCGACGCCCTGATCCAGCTCGGCCGCGAGAACGGCAAGCGGATCAAGGACGACTCGGTCCAGCGCTTCAAGGGTCTCGGTGAGATGAACGCCGAGGAGCTGCGCGTGACCACGATGGACGTCGACCACCGCGTCCTCGGCCAGGTCACCCTGGACGACGCCGCGCAGGCGGACGACCTGTTCTCGGTGCTCATGGGCGAGGACGTCGAGGCCCGGCGCTCCTTCATCCAGCGCAACGCCAAGGACGTCCGCTTCCTCGACATCTGAGCCTGTCGGCCCATCCCGAGACAGCCGCAGCGCGAAAGGACTTTGAACAGCAATGGCCGACGAGACCCCTGAGACCCCCACCGCTCCCGTGCCCGAGGTGACCCCCGAGGGCGCGCCCGCCCCGCTGGAGGGCGTGGGCATGCGCGTCGAGCCCGTCGGGCTCGAGACGGAGATGCAGCGCTCCTACCTCGACTACGCGATGAGCGTCATCGTCTCGCGTGCGCTGCCCGACGTGCGCGACGGCCTCAAGCCGGTGCACCGCCGCGTGCTCTACGCGATGTACGACGGCGGCTACCGGCCCGAGAAGGGCTTCTACAAGTGCGCCCGCGTCGTCGGTGACGTGATGGGTTCGTACCACCCGCACGGCGACACCTCCATCTACGACGCGCTCGTCCGCCTCGCCCAGCCCTGGGCCATGCGGATGCCGCTGGTGGACTCCAACGGCAACTTCGGCTCCCCGGGCAACGACCCGGCCGCCGCCATGCGCTACACCGAGTGCAAGATGGCGCCGCTGGCCATGGAGATGGTCCGGGACATCGACGAGGAGACCGTCGACTTCCAGGACAACTACGACGGCCGCAACCAGGAGCCGACGGTCCTGCCGTCGCGCATCCCCAACCTGCTGGTGAACGGTTCCGCCGGCATCGCGGTCGGCATGGCCACCAACATCCCCCCGCACAACCTGCGCGAGGTGGCCGAGGGCGCCCAGTGGTTCCTGGCCAACCCGGAGGCCTCGGCCGAGGAGCTGCTGGACGCGCTCGTCGAGCGCATCAAGGGCCCCGACTTCCCGACCGGCGCCCTCGTGGTGGGCCGCAAGGGCATCGAGGAGGCCTACCGCACGGGCCGCGGTTCGATCACGATGCGCGCGGTGGTGGAGGTCGAGGAGATCCAGGGCCGCCAGTGCCTGGTGGTCACCGAGCTGCCCTACCAGGTCAACCCGGACAACCTCGCGCAGAAGATCGCCGACCTGGTGAAGGACGGCCGGATCGGCGGCATCGCCGACGTCCGCGACGAGACCTCCTCCCGTACGGGCCAGCGCCTGGTGATCGTCCTCAAGCGGGACGCGGTCGCCAAGGTCGTGCTGAACAACCTCTACAAGCACACCGACCTGCAGACGAACTTCGGCGCCAACATGCTGGCGCTGGTCGACGGCGTGCCGCGCACCCTCTCCCTGGACGCGTTCATCCGCAACTGGGTGACGCACCAGATCGAGGTCATCGTCCGGCGCACCCGCTTCCGCCTGCGCAAGGCCGAGGAGCGCGCCCACATCCTGCGCGGCCTGCTCAAGGCCCTGGACGCCATCGACGAGGTCATCGCGCTCATCCGGCGCAGCCAGACCGTCGACATCGCCCGCGAGGGCCTGATGGGCCTGCTGGAGATCGACGAGATCCAGGCCAACGCGATCCTGGAGATGCAGCTGCGCCGGCTGGCTGCCCTGGAGCGCCAGAAGATCGTGGCGGAGCACGACGAGCTCCAGGCGAAGATCAACGAGTACAACGCGATCCTCGCCTCGCCGGAGCGTCAGCGCCAGATCATCAGCGAGGAACTCACGGCGATCGTCGAGAAGTTCGGCGAGGACCGGCGTTCGGCGCTGGTGCCCTTCGACGGTGACATGTCCATCGAGGACCTGATCGCCGAGGAGGACATCGTCGTCACGATCACTCGTGGCGGCTACGTCAAGCGCACCAAGACCGACGACTACCGCTCGCAGAAGCGCGGCGGCAAGGGCGTGCGGGGCACGAAGCTGAAGGAAGACGACATCGTCGACCACTTCTTCGTCTCCACCACCCACCACTGGCTGCTGTTCTTCACCAACAAGGGCCGGGTCTACCGCGCCAAGGCCTACGAGCTGCCGGACGCCGGGCGCGACGCCCGCGGCCAGCACGTGGCCAACCTGCTGGCCTTCCAGCCGGACGAGAAGATCGCCCAGATCCTCGCCGTCCGCGACTACGACGTCGCTCCGTACCTGGTGCTCGCCACCAAGTCGGGCCTGGTGAAGAAGACCCCGCTCAAGGACTACGACTCCCCGCGCTCGGGCGGTGTCATCGCCATCAACCTGCGCGAGACGGAGAGCGGCGCCGAGGACGAGCTGATCGGTGCCGAGCTGGTCTCCGCCGCGGACGACCTGCTGCTGATCAGCAAGAAGGCGCAGTCGATCCGCTTCACCGCCACGGATGAAGCGCTCCGTCCGATGGGCCGGGCCACCTCCGGCGTGAAGGGCATGAGCTTCCGCGAGGGCGACGAGCTGCTGTCCATGAGCGTCGTGCGTCCGGGGACGTTCGTCTTCACGGCCACCGACGGCGGCTACGCGAAGCGGTCGAACGTGGACGAGTACCGCGTTCAGGGCCGTGGCGGCCTCGGTATCAAGGCGGCCAAGATCGTGGAGGATCGTGGCTCGCTGGTCGGTGCGCTGGTGGTGGAGGAGACCGACGAGATCCTTGCCATTACGCTCGGCGGCGGCGTGATCCGCACACGGGTCAACGAGGTCAGGGAGACGGGCCGTGACACCATGGGCGTCCAGCTGATCAACTTGGGCAAGCGCGATGCCGTTGTGGGCATCGCACGGAACGCCGAAGCAGGTCGCGAGGCTGAAGAGGTCGATGAGCCGGCCGATGCAGTCGAGGGCGACGGAGCTGAGGGTGCCGAGGGCGCATCCGCCCCGGCAGGGAACATCGAGGAGTAAGTCGTGAGTCGAGCCACGGGCGCCGCGGCAAGCGGTGCAGGTGCCGAGCGCAGCACTACCGCCGCACCTGCTACCGATGAGGCCGGCGCCCGTGGCTCCGGCGCGGACGCAGACTCCCGAGGGGGGACGTTGACGGACACGCGCAAGCCGGAGCCGTACCACCCCCCGAAGGCGTACGAGCCGCCCGCCGGCTCCGTCGGCGCCGAGCCGGCCGGGGCCGGGGAGGCCGGAAAGCCGGCCGAGGCCGCGAAGACGGCGAAGGCCGCCAAGGGCGGGAAGGCCGCGAGCTCCAAGACCGCGCAGTCCGCAGACGTGAAGGCCGCCGAGGCCGGGAAGGCTGCACCCGTGGCAGACGAGGCTGAGAGCGGGACCGCCGGGAGCAACGGGAGCAAGCCGGCCGCGAAGGGCTCGGCGAAGGCGGCTGCGGCCGACCCGCGGAACGCCGTCAAGGCTCCGCCGCGGATCCCCGGCCAGGACGGCTCCAAGGCCGCTGCGGGCGGCCTGAAGAAGGGCGCCCCCGCCAAGGGCTCCCAGGCGCCCCAGGCGGCCCCCCAGGGGCCCGGCAAGGGTGCGGTGGCCGCGGGCTCGGTGCCGCGTCCGGCGGCCCCTCAGGGCGCCGCGCGTCCCGGCGGTGCCGCGGGCTCCGCGCCCCGCCCCGCGGGCCGTCCCGAGCCCCGTACGCGCACGGCACGGCTGCGGGTGGCCAAGGCCGACCCGTGGTCGGTGATGAAGGTCAGCTTCCTGCTGTCGATCGCGCTGGGCGTGTGCACGATCGTGGCCTCCGCCGTGCTGTGGACGGTCATGGACGCGATGGGCGTCTTCTCGACCGTCGGCGGCACGATCAGCGATGCCACGAGCTCCAGCGACGGCGGCGGCTTCGACCTGCAGTCGTTCCTGTCGCTGCCGCACACCCTGCTCTTCACGTCGGTCATCGCCGTGATCAACGTGGTGCTGGCCACCGCGCTGGCCACGCTGGGGTCCTTCATCTACAACCTCTCGGCGGGTTTCGTGGGCGGTGTGGAGCTCACGCTGGCCGAGGACGAATAGCGCCGGCAGGGGCCCGGTCCGACAGGATTTTGGGACTGGGCCCCGAGTGCGCTAATCTTTCGGTGTCGCGAGGGGCTATAGCTCAGACGGTTAGAGCGCTTCCCTGATAAGGAAGAGGCCACAGGTTCAAGTCCTGTTAGCCCCACAGACACGATCGGCCCGGTCGGAGATTTCTCCGCCCGGGCCGATCTGTTTTCGCCGGGCGGGGAGTTGGGCCCGCGGCCGGATCGCGGACCGGGCGCCGCACAGGTCACCGATCGGTATCGGCCGGTGTGTATCATCGGCCACCAGAGGTCCCCTTACGTCAAGGAAAGACGAGGTCGCGCGGTGAAGAAGCTCCTCCTGGTCGCACTGGCCGCCATCGGCGGGCTCCTCGTGTACCGCCAGATCCAGGCGGATCGCGCCGAGCAGGACCTGTGGACGGAGGCGACCGACTCCGTGCCCGCAGGTTCGGGTGTGTGAGACACAACGAGTTTTGAGCAGGGCCCCGGCCGACACGGCCGGGGCCCTGTTGTTTTTCGGCCACCCTGGAGTTTCCGACTGCAAATAATTGGGTTGCGAAAGCAATCTATGCGGCGGTGAGGGCCCAGATGCCGATCCCGAGGCAGAGCAGCGCGACGATCAGCACCGGTACGGCCACCTTCGCGGGCGGGCCGGGCTGCCGCACCCGCTGCCGTACGGGCCGTGCGCCCGGGTACGCGCGCGTGGCGGGAGGCTGCGGCACCGGTGCCCGTGCCGGGAGCTGCGCCGGCAGGCGCTGCGGCAGATGCTGCGGCAGGTGCTGGGGGACTTGGGGTGGCGTGGCGGGCGGATAGGCCGGCAGGGGCGGCGGCACCGGCCCGGGCGCGTGCTCGGGACCTTCGGGGCCGAATCCCGCGGGCAGCGGGCCGAGCTGGTCGAAGACTTCGATGGGCTCCTCGGCCGGGGCGGGGCCGTCCATCATCTCCACGGCCGCCGCAAGGGCCTTGCGCGCTCCTGTGGCCGTACGGAAGCGCAGCCCCGGTTCGGGCTGCAGGAGGCCCGCGATCACCTGCCAGAGGGGCTCGGGGACCTCTTCCGGGGCGCAGGGCGTGCCGTGCTCGGTGAAGCGCTCCAGGAGCGCCTCCGCGTCGGGCTTGCGGCCCGTGAGGAGGTACAGCGCCGTCAGGCCGACCGCGTAGAGGTCGGCGGGGAAATCGGGCTCTTCGCCCAGCATTTGCTCCGGCGCGAAATAACCGGGGGTGCCCATCACGTAGTTGGCGTCGGTGAGGCGCGGCTCCCCCTTGCGCATGGCGATGCCGAAGTCGGAGAGCCGCACGTGGGGCCGGCCCGTGCCGGTGGCCTCCAGCAGGACGTTGGCGGGCTTGATGTCGCGGTGCACCACGCCTTCGGCGTGCACCGCCGCGAGGCCGGACAGCAGCTGGTCCAGCAGGACGCACACGTAGTGCGGCGGCAAGGGGCCGTAGTCGCCGATGAGATGGGCGAGGGAGCCGCCGCTCACCACGTCCATGGTGAACAGCACCTTGTCGTCGTCGGCCGCCCAGCTCATCGGCGCGACCACATGGGGGTGGTCGATCCGTAACCCCTGTTCGCGGACGAACCTCAGCAGGGTGTGAGCGTCGCTCTGCTGGAGGACCTTGGCCGCCACGTAGCGGCGCCGGCGGCGGTCCCAGGCCCGCCAGACGGCCCCCACCCCGCCCCGGCCGATCGGGTCCACCAGCTCGTACCGCCCGGCGAAGAGCTCACCCATCGCGTGCGCGCGGTCAGCTCTGGTGGGCCTCGTAGTGCGCGACCGCCTCGGCGGTCCGCCCGGCGCCGTACACCCGCAGGAACTCGGCCAGTTCGGGGTGGGTGGGGGCGAGACTCTGCGCGGCCTCGATGATGTCGCCGGCGCCGGCCACGGAGCGCAGCAGCGACTGGATCTCGCGGACCACCCGGCGGACGGTCGGCGCTCCGCTGCTGGCCGTCGTCTGCGTGGAGTTGAGGACGGAGCCGCCCGAGCTCTTCTTGACCTCCTCCATCCGGTCCGCGGCCTCCGCGGCGCTCACGGTGCCGTCCGCGACCTGGCTGGAGAGCTCCTGCAGGGCCTGGACCCGCTGGACCACCGCGGGGTTGCCGATCTTCGCGCGCTGGCCGCTCATCAGCTGCGAGAGCATGGGCGCGGACAGGCCGAGCACGGAGGCGAGACGGGCCTGATTGAGGCCGAGATCGTCGATGAGCCGGCGGAAGAGCGCCCCCAGCGGCTCTCCGTACCAGCTCCGCTGCAGCTCCCGTGCGCGGGCGGTGGCTTCCTGCTGTGCTGCGTCCATCTCGCTCTCCCCTTCGCTTCGCTGCAGCGAATCTTGCGGTGCATCCTACGGAGAGTGCTGGGCCCCGGCGATACCCGGTCGGAAAAGAGCGCGGGCACCGGGTAGTCTGGTCGGCGACGGGGCCTTAGCTCAGTTGGTAGAGCGCTGTCTTTGCATGGCAGATGTCAGGGGTTCGACTCCCCTAGGCTCCACAAACAATCCCCTCTGACCTGTGGAAACGCAGGACAGAGGGGATTTTTTCATGGCGCCGTCGGGCCGTCCGGCGGGCCGGCGCCGCGCGTCAGCCGTCCAGCAGACCGGCGCGGCGGGCGTAGCTTCCCGCCTGGAAACGGCTCTGTGCGCCGAGCTCGGTCAGCAGCTCGGTGACGTGCCTCCGGTAGGTGGTGACGGACATCGCGAGCCTGCGGGCCGCCACCTCGTCCTTCATCCCGGACTCCAGCAGTTCGAGGACGGACCGGCGCAGTTCGTCCTTGGCGGAGCCGTCGTCGCTCTCCCCGGTGAACGGCCGCGCGGACTCCCATGCGCTCTCCCAGGAGCGGTACAGGAAGCGCACGAGCGAGGGGTCCCGGACGGCGAGCGCGCCCTTGCCGTCCTCGGAAGAGCTGCCGTGATCGGCGAGGACGGCCGTGGTGGCGTCGAAGAAGAGGACCCGGTCGGGCACGTGGGCGGTGGTGCGGACCTGTGCGCCGAGCGCCACCATCCCGCTCAGGTGCTGGCGCATGTAGGCGTGGGAGAGCACCGAGTGGGGATAGACGGTCCGCAGGAGCACGCCCCGGCCGATCGCCTCGGTGGTGCGCTGCAGGCCCTCCTCCAGGGTCGCGGGTGCCGGCAGGTCGGGGTGGGCGGCGGCGACTTCGACGCGGGCGGCGGCGGACAGGCGCGCGAGGGCGGCGCGCACGGCGTCGAGGGTGGTCAGGTACTCGATGGGGGTCCGGGTGAAGTGGCCGTGCCAGGACTCCTCGAAGACCGGCTTCATCGCCATCACGTGACTGCTCATCCGCTCGGACTCGCGGTGCAGTTGCTGGATCTGCGACTCGATCGGACCGGTGACGTGGGTGACCGCGACGTCCGGGCTGCGCGGGGCGTACGCGGTGTCCTGGCGGGAGGCCGCCGGGCCCGCGGGCCGGGCCGCGTCCGGGGCGTCCTCGGCGGGGTGGAGCAGGTGCAGCCGGGAGAGTTCGTCCACCGCGGCGCAGACCTCGGGTCCGGGCACGTCCAGGTGGAGCGCCGCCTCCCGGGGCCGGAGCCGGCCGTGCTCGAGGGCCATGCGGTAGAGCAGTACATGGAGGTCACCGAGAGGCGAGAGGGGCACCTCTGTAGCGATTTTGTCCATTTTCTTCTCAATCGTCGGCTCGGTGGAGGGTGAAGAGAACTCGCTGACGACTTCTCGCCATAGGGCGCTTATGGCGCCCGGCCCGTTTCCGGGGCACCGTGGGGGTACGGGGAAGTGGCATCCGGAACGCCACTGCATATCCGGGGGGATTTGACGTGAAGTTTGATTTCGCTATTTCTGCATTTACGGCCGGGGGCGCCGTCGTCGGCGGCACCGATGGCTCCGTTGCAGGCCAGGGCGGCACCGATGACATCATCTGGCAGAGTCAGCCCTGGTAGGCGGGCCGGCTTCGGGCTGCGGAAACATTCCGTTCACGGAAATGTGCAGCGCTATTCCGTTCATCTGATCCGACGTCCCCCCGAGTCGACCGTTCTTTCGGCCTTCACAGACTCTACCGGCGGCCTTTCCGAAAAGGAATGGCATTCATCGGCAGGTGACCGTCTCTGCTCTTTGAGTGACCGGCTCCGCTTCTCGGCTCCGCCGGGCGGAGCACGAGGAGGGCACTGTGAACCGCACACTCCCCGCGCGTGACGAAGTGCACGTGTGGTTCTGCGACGCGCACCGCTCGGGCGGGCGGCGGGCGGACGCGATCGGCGACATCGCCCTGCTGTCGCGCGAGGAGAAGATCCGCTGCGCCCGCCTCGCGCGCCCGGCGGAGCGCCGCGGCTTCGCGGCGGCCCGTGCGGGGGCCCGGCGCGTGCTGGCCGACCTCGTGGGCGCCGCTCCGGAGACGATCGACATGTCGGTCGGGACGTCGGCCGGGATGTTCGCCGGCCTGCCGACGCCCCTGGCCCTGGACCTCGTCTGGTCCGCGGACGCCTGGGCGCTCGGGCTCTCCACCGGGGTCCGGCTGTGCCTGGCGCTGGAACTGGCCGAGGGGCCGGCGGCCGCCGCGTTCGCACGGGCGCGCGTCCGGCGGAAGGCCCTGGCCCGTCTCTCCGGCGCCGCGTGCACCATGGGGGCCGGGATGCAGAGGGCCTCGGGCGCGTTCTCGGTGCACGACGTGCCGACGCCGGGCTTCGCCGTCGCCGCCGTCGCCTGTTCCGGCCGCCACCGCCGGACCGGCGGGCCGTCACTCCTGCTGAGGGAGATGCCCGCCGGCACGTGAGGTCCCGTGCCGGAAAAGGCGCTTCGGTCCCGCGTGATGCCCGCGGAACCGAAGCGCCTTTCTCACACTCCTGCCAGCCGCACTTCCAGATCGGCGGCCGCGGCCGGACCGTAGGCGTCCGCGGCGCGGCCCACGAGTTCCGCGGGCACGAACTTGTACTCCTGGGTGCCGGTGGACTCCAGGACGGTGGTGGCCAGGGTGCAGCCGAGCTGGGCGGCCCGCTCTGCCGTCCAGCCCCAGGCCGTTCCCGCGAGGAACCCGGAGCGGAACGCGTCCCCCGCGCCCGTGGGGTCCGCGATCTCGCCCGCCGGGACCGCGGGGACGGGGACAGGGTCCTGCCCGGCCCGTGCGAGCACCGCGCCCTCGGCCCCCAGCGTGGTGATCCACATGCCGACGCGGCCCAGCACCTGCTGCGCCGTCCAGCCCGTCCGCTCCTTGAGCAGCGCGGCCTCGTACTCGTTGGTGAAAAGGAAGCGGGCGCCGTCCACCAGCCGGCGGGTCTCCTCCGCGCCCAGCCGGGCGAGCTGCTGGGACGGGTCGGCCGCGACCGCGATCCCCAGGCTGTGGGCGGCGGCGGTGTGGCGGAGCATGGCGGCCGGGTCGTCCGCGCCGACGAGGGCGAGGTCGAGCCGCCCGGCGCGCCGCGCCACGTCGGCGAGGTCGATGTCGCGGGCTTCGGCCATGGCTCCGGCGTAGAAGGTGGCGATCTGGTTCTGGTCGGCGTCCGTGGTGCAGACGAAGCGGGCCGTGTGGAGGGTCTCGCTGACCTTGACCGACCCGGTGTCCACGCCCCCGGCGCGCAACCAGGCCGCGTACTCGGCGAAGTCGACGCCCGCCGCGCCGACCAGCACGGGCCGCAGCCCGAGCCGGCCCAGGCCGAGGGAGATGTTGGCCGCCACGCCGCCCCTGCGGACTTCGAGGTGGTCGACGAGGAAGGACAGGGACACCTTGTCGAGCTGCTCGCTGAGGAGCTGGTCGGCGAAGCGTCCGGGGAAGACCATCAGGTGGTCGGTGGCTATCGAACCGGTGACTGCGATGCGCACGGGAGCTCTCTCCTTGCCTGCGGTTCGGTTGACTACACCCCTGCGGCCTTCTTCAGGGCGGCGACGCGGTCGGTGCGTTCCCACGTGAAGTCCGGCAGCTCACGGCCGAAGTGACCGTACGCGGCGGTCTGCGCATAGATCGGACGCAGGAGATCGAGGTCGCGGATGATGGCGGCGGGGCGGAGGTCGAAGACCTCGCCGATCGCCGTCTCGATCGTGTCGGTGTCGACGGTGTTCGTACCGAACGTCTCCACGAACAGACCCACCGGCTCGGCCTTGCCGATCGCGTACGCCACCTGCACCTCACAGCGCGAGGCCAGACCGGCCGCGACGACGTTCTTCGCAACCCAGCGCATCGCATACGCCGCCGACCGGTCCACCTTGGACGGGTCCTTGCCCGAGAACGCGCCACCACCGTGACGGGCCATACCACCGTACGTATCAATGATGATCTTCCGGCCGGTCAGGCCCGCATCACCCATCGGACCACCGATCTCGAAACGACCCGTCGGGTTCACCAGGAGGCGGTAGCCGTCGGTGTCGAGCTTGATGCCGTCCTCGACAAGAGCCTTGAGGACGTGCTCGACGACGAACTTGCGGATGTCGGGGGTGAGGAGGGACTCCAGGTCCACATCCGCGGCATGCTGGGAGGAGACCACTACGGTGTCGAGGCGGACGGCCTTGTCACCGTCATACTCGATCGTCACCTGCGTCTTACCGTCCGGCCGCAGATACGGAATCGTGCCGTTCTTCCGCACCTCCGACAGACGCCGCGAGAGCCGGTGCGCCAGGTGGATCGGCAGCGGCATCAGCTCCGGCGTCTCATCACACGCATAACCGAACATCAAACCCTGGTCACCGGCACCCTGGCGGTCCAGCTCGTCCTCATCACCCTCAACCCGCGCCTCATACGCCGCGTCCACACCCTGGGCAATGTCCGGCGACTGCGCGCCGATCGACACCGACACCCCGCACGACGCCCCGTCGAAACCCTTCCTGGACGAGTCGTAGCCGATGTCCAGGATCTTCTTGCGGACGAGGGCGGGGATGTCGGCGTACGCCCTTGTCGTCACCTCGCCGGCTATGTGGACCAGGCCGGTGGTGATCAGGGTTTCGACGGCTACACGGGAGGTCGGGTCCTCTTTCAGGAGGGCGTCGAGGATCGTGTCGCTGATCTGGTCGGCGATCTTGTCGGGGTGACCCTCGGTCACGGACTCCGAAGTGAACAGGCGGCGGGACATCCACTCATCCTTTGCTTGAATTGCTTGAATTCAGGGTCGGTAAGGCGGGCGGCTCACTCGGGTTCGCGGTCGGCGGCGAGCGCGGAGGCCCGTTCGCGCAGCAGGTTCTTCTGCAACTTGCCCGTCGACGTCGTGGGCAGCGGTCCGAAGACGATCCGCTGCGGGGCCTTGAACCGGGCGAGCCGGGTGCGGACGAAGGCGATGAGCTCCTCCTCGCCGACGGAGCCTCCGGGGCGGCGGGAGACGAAGGCGACGGGGACCTCGCCCCAGACCGCGTGCGGGCCCGCCACCACGGCCGCGTCGGCGACCTCGGGGTGGGCGGTCAGCGCGTTCTCGACCTCAACCGAGGTGATGTTCTCGCCGCCGGAGATGATGACGTCCTTGGCGCGGTCGCGGATCTCGACGTAGCCGTCGGGGTGGTGGACGGCGAGGTCTCCGGTGCGGAACCACGCGCCGGAGGACGCCTGGGCGGTGGCCTGCTCGTCGCGGTAGTAGCCGAGCATGACGTTGTTGCCGCGCAGGAGGATCTCGCCGATCGTGCTGCCGTCGGCGGGGACGTCGTCGCCGTTGCGGTCCACGACGCGCGCGGGTTCGCCGACGACGTTGGCGACGCCCTGCCGCGCGGCCTTGCGGACCCGTTCCTCGGGGGCGAGGCCGGCCCATTCGGGCTGCTGGATGCCGAGCAGCGCGTTGCCGAACGTCTCGGTGAGCCCGTAGAAGTGCGTGACGTCCAGGCCCAGTCCGCTCAGGCGCGCCAGCAGGGCGGGCCGGGGCGGCGCTCCGCCCGCGAAGATCCGTACGGGGTGGGGGACGGCCGCCGCGTCCGGGTGGTCGGCGATCATGGACAGGACGGTCGGGGCCGCGCAGAGGTGGGTGACGCCGTCGGAGCGCAGGGCCCGCCAGATCTCGGCGGGGTCGACCTTGCGCAGGCAGTGGTGAATACCGCCCGCCGCGGTGACCGCCCAGGGGAAACACCATCCGTTGGTGTGGAACATGGGCAGCGTCCACAGGTAGCGGGAGGCCGGGTCCATCCGCGTGTGGAAGGCCATGGCCAGCGCGTTCAGGTAGGCGCCCCGGTGGTGGTACATCACTCCCTTCGGGCGACCGGTGGTGCCGCTGGTGTAGTTGATGGACAGCAGCCCGCGCTCGTCGGTGACCTCGACCCGGTGCGGCGGGGCCGCGGCGACCGCCTCGTCGTAGCGGTCCGAGCCGATGACGGCCGGCCGTTCGGCCGGCCGTTCTGTCAGCAGGTTCAGCGCTTCTTCGAGGCGGGGCAGCAGTTCGGTGTCGGCCAGGACCAGCCGGGCTCCGCTGTGTTCGAGGATGTAGGCGATCTCGGCCGCGGCCAGCCGGGTGTTGAGGGCGACGAGCACCGCACCGGCCAGGGGCACGCCGTAGTGCGCTTCGAGCGTCATGTGGGTGTTCGGCGCGAGGACGCACACCCGGTCGCCCGGCCGGACGCCGCTGTGCGCGAGCAGTCCGGCCAGGCGCTGGGAGCGGTCCCACAGCTGCGCGTACGTGCACCGGAAGTCGCCGTCGACGACCGCGGGGCGGTCGGCGAACACGGCGGCGGCGCGGCGCAGGAAGGAGACCGGCGTCAGCTCGGTGAAGGCGTGCCCCGCGTGCCCCGCGTGCGCCGCGTGACCCGTGTGCCCCGCGTGCGCCGCCTGCGCCGCCGCTCCCCTGCGCGCCGCCCCCGGTGCGCCGGCCGCCGCCGGCACGGTCACGCGCGCCTCGCGACGATGGCGAACATGTCCAGGGAGAGGGGCAGGACGGAGTCCAGGGTCAGGCCCGCCTGCGCGAACAGGTCCGCGTACTCCTTCTCGCTGCGCTCGGTGCCGCCGACGAGGACCATCATCTGCAGGTCGAACCAGAGCCCGAGGGAGGACTCGCCGGTCGGCGGGATGGTGCGCTCCAGGACGATGACGGTGCCGTCCGGGTTCATGGCGTCGTGGCAGCGCTTGAGCAGGTCGACGCAGGACTCGTCGGAGCGGCTGTGGAGGATGCGCGACCACAGGTAGACGTCGCCGCCGGTGGGGAGCGACGCGGTGTAGTCGCCCTCGACGTAGGAGACGCGGTCCGCGAGCCCGCGCTCGGCCATGGCGGCCTTCGCGGCCTCGATCACGTGCGCCTGGTCGAAGAGCACGCCCTCGACGTGGGGGGCGGCCTTGACGACCTCGGCGAGCAGGGCGCCGGTGCCGCCGGCGATGTCGACGACGGTCCGGGCCGACGAGAAGTCGAAGACCTGCGGCAGGTCGCGGAAGAACGCGCCGCCGGCCATGGTGCCGTCGAACCGGCGGGCGGACTCCTGGTTGGCGGTGAAGTACGGGTACATGGAGGCGCCGAAGGTGGCCTCGAAGGCGGGCTGGCCCGTCTTGACGTTGTGGAGCAGGTTGCCCCAGGTCCGGTAGAACTCCTCGCCGTACATCAGGGTGAGGTCGCGCAGGGAGTCGGGCGCGTCCTCCTTGAGGAGCTCGCCGGCCGGGGTGAGAGAGAACCCGGTCTCGTCGTCGCCCCGCAGGATGCCGAGGCCGGTGAGGAAGCGCATGAGCTGGAACAGCGAGCGCTCGTGGGAGCCGGTGGCCTCGGCGAGCTCGCGGCTGGTGGTGAGGCCGTTCTCGATGTGCTCGGGGAGACCCAGCTTGGTGGCCACGTAGACACTCTGCGAGGCCCAGTAGCCGATCATCAGGTCCAGAACCTTGCGGGACGGTGACGCAGTCATTGCATGGCCTTTCGGGGAACGTGCCGGATCACCGGCGGTTTCGCTGCTGTTCGGGGGTGGGGCTTTTACGGGTCCCGCTACGAAGCCCGCTTGGGGACGTTCTGCAGCCGCAGCTGCCCGCGGGCCAGGAGGGGGCGGGTGCCGTCCGCGGCCGCGATCTCCACGGTCCACACCTGCTGGAGGTCGCCCTGGAACACCGGGTACGCGGTGACGAGCGCGGGGCCGCCGGTCGTCGTGAGGAACACGTCCGTCGCGTTGTGGACGCCGACGGCGAAGAAGCCGCGGTCCGCGACGGCCCGTGAGGCGCCGACGCTGGCCGCCCGTTCGACGACGGTGCTGTGGACGCCGCCGTGCACGACGCCCCAGGGGTTGTGGTGCTGCGGGCCGAGTGCGAGGCGGCCGCGGACGCCGTCGCCCGTGACCTCGTCGAACTCCAGGCCCAGGGCGACGAGGAAACGGCTCGCGGTGTCGAGGCCGAGCGCGGGGAAGGCGGTCACACCTGCTCACCTCCCGTGCCCGTGCCTGTGCCCGTGCCTGTGCCCGCGCTGACGTTCTGGAGCCGTACCTGGCCGCGGGCGAGCGGCTGTTCGTCGGAGACGGTGACCGTCCACAGCTGCTGCGTGCGGCCCTGGTGCACGGCTTCGGCGACGACCTCGGCCCGGCCCTCGGTGCGCGAGCGCAGCAGGTCGGTGGAGATGTGGACGGCGACGGCGTGCCGGCCGGGGCCGGCGGCCTCCGACGCGCCGAGGGAGGCGGCGCTCTCGACGGCGGTGGTGTAGACGCCGCCGTTGACGATGCCCCAGGGGGTGTGGTGGTCCGGGCCGAGTGCGATGTGGCCGCGGACGCGGGTGGGGGACACCTCGGTGACGACCAGCCCGGCGGCCGCGACGAAGGCGCTCTCGGGCGCCCGGGGGTCAGCGGAAGGCCTGGACACCGGTCACCGCCTTGCCGATGGAGAGCAGGTGCATCTCCTCCGTGCCTTCGTAGGTGAGCACCGTCTCCAGGTTCACCATGTGCCGGAAGACCGAGTACTCCAAGGTGATCCCGTTGCCGCCCAGGATCGTCCGGGCGCTGCGGGCGATGTCGAGCGCCGTGCGCACGTTGGCGAGCTTGCCGACGCTGATCTGCACGGGGTCCAGGCGGCCGGCGTCCTTGAGGCGGCCGAGCCGGGCGGCCAGCAGGGATGCCTGGGCGGTCTGTACGGCCATCTCGGAGAGTTTCCGCTGGGTGAGCTGGAAGCCGGCGAGGGTGCGGCCGAACTGCTCGCGCTGGCCGGCGTACTCCAGCGCCGTCTCGTAGCAGGCGCGGGCGGCGCCCACGGCGCCCCAGATGATCCCGAAGCGGGCTTCGCCGAGGCAGCTCAGCGGCCCGGACAGGCCCTCGGCTGCCGGCAGGACCGCGTCGGCGGGCAGGCGCACGCCGTCGAGGACGAGCTCGCCGGTCACCGAGACGCGCAGCGACAGCTTCCGGGTGATCTTGTTGATGGTGAAGCCGGGCGTGCCGACCGGGACGACGAAGCCGCGGATGCCCTTCGCGCCCCGCTCGGGCGCGGTCTGCGCCCACACCACGGCCACGTCGGCGAACGGGCTGTTGGTGATCCACATCTTCGATCCGTCGAGCACCCAGTCGTCGCCGTCGCGCCGGGCGCGGGTGCGCATGGCGCTGGGGTCCGAGCCGGCGTCGGGCTCGGTCAGGCCGAAGCAGCCGACGGCCTCGCCCGAGGCCATGGCCGGCAGCCACCGCTGCTTCTGCTCCTCCGATCCCCACCGGTGGATGGCGTACATGGCCAGGGAGCCCTGGGTGGAGACGAAGGAGCGCAGGCCCGAGTCGACGGCCTCCAGCTCCCGGCAGGCCACGCCGTACGCGGTGGCGCTGGTGCCCGCGCAGCCGTATCCGTCGAGGTGCATGCCGAGCAGCCCCAGGGAGCCGAGGTGTTTGACGACCTCGCGCGGCATGGTGTCGGCCTCGAACCACTCGGCCACGTGCGGGGCCAGCTCGGTCCGGGCGAAGGACCGCACGGTGTCCCTGATGTCCCGCTCGGTCTCGCCGAGCTCGTCGTCGACGGCGAGGACGTCCAGGGGGTCCGGTTCCGCGGCGGAGAGCGGACTCATGATGACTTCTTTCTCGTGTCGGGTGGCATCGGCTCGTGCGGGCGGGCCCCAGGAGGGGGCGGGCTCAGGAAAGGCCCAGTACGGCCCGCGCGATGGAGTCGCTGTCTCCCACGGTGATGGAGTTGACGTTGGGGCGGATGCCGGTCTCGGTGACCCAGTTCGCCCCTTCGGTGGGCACGCCGAAGACGTAGCGCCTGGGGTGGACCGACCCGTCGCTGCGGATGACGCGGAAGGGCCGTTCGGTGACGGCCACGCCGCCGGTGATGTACTCGCCGGCCGAGGCGGTCTGCACCGTGAAGTGCTTCACCTGCTGGTGCTTCTTGAGGTGGACGAGGATCGAGTTGTTCGTACGGGCGAGGTCCACCTTGGGCAGCCGCGCGTCGATGAGGACGGTGCCGGTGCGGATGTCGCCGGGGACGGCCGAGGTGCCGGTGAACACACCGCGCTCGTGATCGCACTCGACCGTGAACCGGGGCCCGGCGACCTCGACCACGCCCGCGTCCATCAGCGCCACGAGCTCCTCGACCCGGCTCCAGGGCGGCCCCAGGGAGAGGAACGCGTGCAGGGAGTTGAACCAGCCCTCGACGTCGTTCCGGTACGAACGCCCCTCGATGCCGCCGTTGTTCATCACGTAGCGCATCTCGTTGCGGATGTCGCGCAGGACGTCCAGGGCGGACTTCACGGGGCTGCTGAGGTTGCCGCGGCGCGCCTCGGCGATGTCGTCCACCAGGTACGACCGCAGGAATCCGGTCCAGGAGCGGGCGGAGGCGATGTCGTCGTCCGTCCACGGCTGCGCCACCCGCGTCCAGTCCCAGTACTGCTCCTCCGGAACGTCGAACTTGCGCAGGACGGTGCGCTCGGAGTCGCACGACCAGGGGAGCAGGCTGTAGAGCGCGCCGAACTCGTCCGCGACCTCCTCCGACTCCCTGATCTCCACCAGGCGCCGGTAGTAGACGGTCTCGACCTCCTTGGCGATCAGCGGCCAGCAGTCGCGCCGGAAGTCGAGGGCGCCGGTCGGGCCGGCGTTCGAGCGGAGCTTGTCGATGTGCTCCTCGGTGAGGACCTTCGGCTCGTAGCGCAGGTCGCCCTTCTCGTTGTCCGCCCTGCCGTGCAGGGGCACGCCCCGGCGTGATCCGCAGACGATGTGCGGTTCGCGGCCGGAGGGCAGGTACGTCAGCCCGTCGGCGGTCCTCACGTACGTGCCGCCGCGGCCCTGGGTGAGCAGGGACATGTAGTCGAAGAAGGACAGTCCGAGGCCGCGGACGAGCACCCGCTGACCGGGCTCGATGCTGCTGAGGTCGGCGTCGGCGGGGTTGGCGGGCGGGAGGAAGAGGCCTCCCGTCGCCGCGGCGAAGCCCCGCAGGGTCTCCTCGTCGGCGGACGGGTGCACCGCTCCGTGGCCCGTGGCCAGCACCAGCTGGTCGACCTCGGCCGACCCTCCGGTGTCCGTGGTCAGGAGCTGGCCGCCGGCCTCGGTGTCGGCCACCGAGACGACCTTGCCCCGGTGCTCGTGGATCTCGATGGTGTCCGGGCGGTTGCGCAGGATCTCGCCGTAGGCCCATTCGAGGTAGTGCCCGTAGAAGGACCTGCGGCAGTAGCTGTTCTCGTGGACCTCCCGGGCCTCGGCCAGGACGGCCTCGGGATAGCTGCCGGGGATGTCTCCCGCCGCCAGCATGGCCGACCACTCGTACAGGCTCGGGCCCTTGCGGACCGGGCCGGCCATCTTCACGGTGTCGTCCGCGAAGGCGGTGATCTGGGAGGCGACGATGTTCATGATGAGGTCGGGGGACTGATCGGTCCGCCAGACGTCACCGGAACCGAAGTTCCGCGGTTCGAAGAGATGGATGACAAGAGAATCGCCGATACGGTCACGCGCGTTCTCGACCATGCGCTCCAGGACGGACAATCCGCGAGGGCCCACGCCGACGATGCCAACCGTGTGCAATGCCCTAGGTTTCACAGTGGGACTCCGTTGAGGTTTTCCCAGTTCGGGGCGGCTTTGCCAGGTCCGCTGGTCAGGACATTTCGTCGCTGATCTGTTTGATCGACCGCACGGTGTCGATCGCGGCGGGAAACCCGCAGTACACGGCGCATTGGAGGGCGACCTCGACGAGTTCGTCGACCGTGCACCCGTTGCGCAGCGCTCCCCCGATGTGGAGCTCCAGTTCGTGCTTGCGGTTCATCGCCGTGAGAATGGCGACGGTCAGAAGGCTCCGGAACTTCCGGTCGAATGCGGGCCGTTGCCAGACGGTCCCCCAGGCGAGTCGCACCACCAGGTCCTGCAGCTCCGCTGCTCCTGCCCAGGTGTCGGACACGCCGTCGACGTAGGTGTTTCCCAGGACCTCGCGTCGCAGCGCGTCGCCGGCTGCCCACTCGGATCCAGGCATGCGTCATTCCCCCATGAATTACGTGAGCTGCCGCCGCGCCTCTGCGGGACGGCAAGTCCCTGCGGGGAGCTGCCGAAGCGCTCCCTGGGCACGACCCTGCCAGCGGGCCGTCCCGCGGCGACAGCGTCAGAGGGCGTCGTGATTGCGACTGTCGTAAAGAGGAACGTCACAAGACGGGTGCATGGGGCACGTATCGCCCGGTGGGATGGTCTTCCGGGCAGCGGGTCCCGTCAACAGCCCGTTAAGGGCGGCCTGTTCAGGAAGTGGCAGGGGCGTGCGGGGCGGACGGCGTCGTGTGCGCGGGCGCCGGGAACAGCTCCGTCAGGAGCCGGTGGGGCCGGCTGCGCAGGGCCGCGCTGACCCGGTCGTCCCGCAGGCCGGCGTCGGCACCGGGGCCCTGGCGGATGACGAGGTCGGCGGGCGGGGGCACCGTGCCGCACGCCGGACACGCGCCGGTGGAGCCGATGTCCGTGCCGCACGTGGCGTGGCTGAAGAGCCGGCGCGAGCCTTCGGGGGCGAGCCAGCGCTCGCCCCACTGCGCCAGGGAGAACACCATCGGCCACAGGTCGAGGCCGCGCTCGGTGAGGACGTAGTCGACCTCGACGCCCGTGGGGTGGGGGCGGCGCTCGACCACGCCGACGGCCGCGAGGGCCTTGAGGCGGTCGGCGAGGACGGCGCGCGGGATGCCGAGGTGGGCGTGGAAGTCGCCGAAGCGCCGCACCCCGTAGAAGCAGTCGCGGAGCACCAGGAGGGTCCAGCGCTCGCCGACCACTTCGAGTGCCCGGGCCAGTGAACAGTCCTGGTCTGCGTAGCCACGTCCCAATGCCATGACGAAAGTCTAGCGGTGCAGTCACTGAACTATGTGGTTCAATGACTGAACTCCACCGATCTCCTGGGGGTAGTAGTGACGACCGAACCGGTCGAGCGCCGGTCCTCCGCCCGCGCGACTCTCGCGATCTCGTGCGTGGCGACCCTGCTCGTGCTCATCAACTTCACCGCCCCCGTCTCGACCGTGCAGACCGTCAGAGCGGCGCTCGGCTCCGGTCCCTCGGGGCAGACCTGGATCCTGGGCAGCATCAGCGTCGGCCTTGCGGCGTGCCTGATGGTGGCGGGGACCCTCGCCGACGACTACGGCCGCAAGCGGATGTTCGTGACCGGCGGCGGGCTGCTCGTGCTCTCCACCGTGGTGTGCGCCGTCGCCCCCGTGACGCTCGTGTTCGTCCTCGGCCGCATCGTCCAGGGCGCGGCGAGCGCCGCGCTCCTGGCGTCCAGCCTCGGCCTGCTGGCCCACGCCTTCGCCCCCGGCCCCGAGCGGGCCCGGGCCACCGGCCTGTGGGGGGCGATGGTCGGCGGCGGCATCGCCATCGGCCCGGTGTTCTCCGCGCTGCTGGGCCGGGCCACCGACTGGCGGGTCACCTACTGGGTCCTCGCGGTGCTCGCCGCGCTGGTCACGCTCTGGGCCGCCCGCACGCTGGAGGAGTCCCGCAGCGCGCACAAGCGCGCCTTCGACCTCGCCGGGGTGCTCACCCTGGGTGCCGGCATCACCCTGCTGATCGCGGGGCTCACGGAGGGGCGCGGCGGCTGGGGCAGGCCGCACGTCCTGGTCTTCCTGGTCGCCGCGGTCGTCCTGCTGGCCGGCTTCGTGGTGGTCGAGAAGCGCGTCGCGCAGCCGATGCTGGAGCCCGCCTTCTTCCGGCGGCCCGCGTTCGTCGCCTCGGTCGTCGGCGCGCTGGTGACCGGCATGGGCGTGATCGGCCTGATGACGTACGTGCCGACCGCCGCGCAGAGCATGCAGGGCCTCAGCCCGCTCGGCAGCGCCGGTCTGCTCGCCTTCTGGTCCGGCCTGTCCTTCGTGGCCGCGCCGCAGGCCCGCCGCTTCGTCGCCCGCGTCGGCGACCGCCAGCAGGTCGCCGCGGGCCTGGCCCTGTGCGGGATCGGGGAGCTCGCCCTGGCCGGGATCTCCGAGGAGTCGTCCTGGTGGCGGTTCGTGCCCGGCCTCGTGCTGGCGGGCCTCGGCAGCGGCGTGGTCAACGCGGCCCTCGCCGGGCTGGCCGTGCGCAGCGTGCCCGCCCACCGCGTGGCGGTCGGTTCCGCGGCGAACAACGCCTCGCGCTACCTGGGTTCGTCGCTGGGCGTCGCGCTGGTCGCGGCGATCCTGGCGCTCGCCCCGCGCGGTGGCGGCGCCGCGCACGAGATGGGCACCGGCATGACCTACGCCGCGCTCGTCTCCGGCGGGCTGGCGATCGTCGGCGCCGTCCTCGTCGCCCTGTGCCGCGAGCGCACGGAGCCGGTGAGCACCCCCGTACCGGCTGCGGAGCCGCAGCTGTCGGAGCCGGTGTGAGGAACTCCGGGCCCGGCGGAGGGCCCGGTGGCCCCGGCCGTGCGGACCTCCGCACGGCCGGGGCCGTTTTCGGCCGCGGGGGCAGAGGCGGGGGGCGGTCGTTCACATCGCGACGGCCGGACTTCGCCCGCCCAGCAGCTCCTGCTCCTTGAGCAGGAAGCCGAGTTGGAGCCGGCTGGAGGCGCCGAGCTGCTGCATGACGTCCGAGACGTGGCGCTGGCAGGTGCGCACCGAGATGCCCAGGGCCCGCGCGGTCGTCCGGTCGTCCGCGCCGGCGATCAGGTGCTGGAGGATGGACCGCTTCGTCTGGTTCGCCAGGTCCTGGACGAACGTTCTCTCGCGGGGCTTGTCCATGGGCTCCCCGGTCGTCCAGGCGGCGTCGAACATCTCGGCGGCGAAGGCGACGAGGTCGGCGTCCCGGACCACGAGCGCTCCGCCCGGGCTGCTGCGCAGCGGCACGACGAGCACCTCGCGGTCGAAGATGACGAACCGGGCCAGGTCGCCGGTGACCGTCCTGACCTCGACGCCCGCGCCCATGGCCTCCTCCGTGTGCCGCACCGTCGGCGGGTGGAAGCGCGCGGAGTACTGGTAGAGGGCGCGCAGGTGCACTCCGCGCCCGAGCAGCTGCTGGTAGCGGTAGCGGGCCTCGATCAGCTCCGCGTCGGGGTGGGCGCCGCCCGGCCGGGCGGAGAGGACCTCCTCGCGGCAGTCGTCGGCGTACCGCTCCAGGGCCCGGACCACCTCCTCGTGCGATTCGATGCGCTCCAGGTGGGGGCCTTGCAGCGACTGCTGCTGGGTGGCGTAGATGAGGCCGAGTTCGGCGATCTGCCCGCGCATCCACTGCAGGCCCAGCCGGGCGTTCTCCACCCGCTCTTCCCACTGGCCGAGGAGCCGGTCCGACACGAGGGCGGGGTCGACGGCGGCCAGGCAGTCGGCTCCCAGCCGCCGCACCAGACCGGTGGCGATGAGCTTGTCCACGGCCTGGATGCTGACGTCGCCGTGGGCGCCGGACATCAGCTCGTCGATGCGTACGAGCCCCTGCCGGGCGATGTGCCGGTACGTGACGAGCTCGGCGGACGCCAGCTCTATCGAGCCGGGGCCGGCGGCTGTGCGTTCTTTGACCAATGCGTCCATGTCAGCACCTCTCGTTTATGTGTGCCGCAAAAGGGCGGAGAGTGGAGAAACAGGGGAACCCGCCAGTCAGCAGGGGCCGGCTCTTCGCAGCTTAGATGCGGGAGCGGGCGGGCAAGTCGGGTGAATCGGCCCGAACCACCGGGCGCTTTTCCAAAGAATTACCTGTAATCTATTGCACACAACAACTTGTTTGCGGGCGCGCTTTCCCGGATAACCCGGTGCCGGATCCCGGATATCGGCGGGTTCCCGGATAACGCACGAGGCCCCCCGGCCCGCGCGGGAAGCGCGAGCCGGGGGGCCTCGGTGAATTCCGGTCCGCCGACCGGTTTTCTCAGCTGTTTTCCGGCCGTTTTCAGAACGGCCTGTCGTCCGGCCCGCCGTTCTCCGGAGAGGCCTCGGCCTCGGCCTGCTTGGCCTGGACCTCGGGGTCGAGCGGCGAGGTGGAGGCCTGGCCCGTGCCGTCGACCGAGCTCAGCGGCGGCCGGTCGTGCACCTCGGTGGCCTCGGGCGGCTCGACCAGCCAGTCGGGATTCGCCTGCTTGTCCCACCACTTCCAGGCGGCGTACGCGCCCCCGGCGATCACGGCGGCCACACCGAGGCGCCGGAGGACCCGGCCCGCCCGGCACCGCCGGTCCCGCCGGGCGACCAGCTTCTCGATCTCCTTGGGGCTGACCTGTCCGCGCAGCGCGGCGAACGCGGCGGCACCACGGGCGACCGCCTCGTCCCGGACCGGCTCGACGGCCGTGCGGGCCCGCACGGCGGCCTGGTCGATCTTCGGGGGCAGGGCGCCGCGGGCGTGCTCGATCCGCGGGTGCAGATGCGCGTCGTACTGGCAGCGGGCCTGGTGCGCGGCCTGGTGCGCGGCCTCCGTGACCACGGGTGCCAGCCGGGCCCGGGCCTCGTGCGCGTAGTGCGCGGCGGTGTCCTTCGCGGTGCCGGCGTAGGGCGCCACCACTTCCGCGGCGTGCCGGACGCTGTCCTTCGCCGAGCTGGCCGCGGCGCGCACGCTGTCCTTGCGGGTCACGAGAACCTCCTCCTCGGTGGCGTATGTTTTGTCGCCTTTCCACCCAGTGAAAAATCATGCCTGGAGGCGGGCGGTCCGGCACGTGCGGGCGGGCATCCGGGTCATCGGGTGACGACGCCGGGTGACGACCCGGCTCGACCATGCCACGCTTTCGCGCGGCGCGCGGGGCTTTGCTGGCTACTCGCCGCGAACCCGTCCATGCGAGGATCGGTAGCCGTCAGTGCAGACTATGGAAGGTAGATCGTGGCCGAGCAGCTTTACGCCACCCTGAAGACCAACCGGGGCGACATCGAGATCCGGCTCCTGCCGGACCACGCCCCCAAGACGGTCAAGAACTTCGTCGAGCTCGCGAAGGGCGAGCGCGAGTGGATCAACCCCGAGACGGGCCAGAAGTCCACGGACAAGCTGTACGACGGCACGGTCTTCCACCGCGTCATCGAGGGCTTCATGATCCAGGGCGGTGACCCGCTGGGCAACGGCACCGGCGGCCCGGGCTACAAGTTCGCGGACGAGTTCCACCCGGACCTGGCCTTCAACAAGTCCTACCTGCTCGCCATGGCCAACGCCGGCCCGGGCACCAACGGCTCGCAGTTCTTCATCACCGTGTCCCCCACCGCGTGGCTGACCGGCAAGCACACCATCTTCGGCGAGGTCACGAACGAGGCCAGCAAGAAGGTCGTCGACGCCATCGCCACCACCGACACCAACCCGCGCACCGACCGCCCGGTCGAGGACGTGGTCATCGAGTCGGTCGTCATCGAGACCCGCTGACACCCGGTTTCAGCTCCCTCATCACGGCCCGAGGGAACCCGGCGCCCCGCTCGTCCGTAAGACGGGCGGGGCCGCGCGTCCCGGACAGGCCCGCCCATCACCGGCGCAAGGGGAACGCATGAACGACCAGGCCGTCGGCTGTTACCGGCATCCCGACCGGGAGACGGGCATCCGCTGCACCCGCTGCGAGCGGCCCATCTGCCCGGAGTGCATGGTGAGCGCTTCGGTCGGGTTCCAGTGCCCGGCCTGCGTCGCCGGCGGTTCCGGCGGTTCCGGCACGGGGCACGCCCCGCGGGCCAGTGCCCCGCGCACGCTCGCGGGCGGCGCCCACACGGCGGACCCCCGGCTGGTCACCAAGATCCTCCTGGGGATGAACGTCGCCCTGTGGATCGCGGTCATGGCCACCGGCGACGGCCTGCTCGACGACCTGGAGCTGTTCGGCCGCGCCGTGCTCGCCGGTGAGCCCCAGGGCGTCGCGGAAGGCCAGTGGTACCGCCTGCTGACGGCGATGTTCCTGCACCAGGCGCCGATGCACATCGCGTTCAACATGCTCTCGCTGTGGTGGATCGGGCCCCCGCTGGAGGCGGCGCTGGGCCGGGCCCGCTATCTCGCGCTGTACCTGCTGTCCGGTCTGGGCGGCTCCGCCCTGACCTTCGTCGTCGCCGACCCCCGCCAGCCCTCGCTGGGGGCGTCCGGGGCGATCTTCGGCCTGCTGGGCGCGACGGCGGTGCTGATGCGGCGGCTGAACTACGACATGCGCCCGGTCGTGGCGCTGCTCGTGCTCAACCTGATCTTCACCTTCACCTGGAACAACATCGCCTGGGAAGCCCACATCGGCGGCCTGGTGGTGGGCACCGCCGTGGCCTACGGGATGGTGCACGCGCCCCGGGAGAAGCGGGCGCTCGTCCAGGGGCTGACCTGCGGGCTGACGCTGCTGGTGATCGTCGCGGCGGTGGTGGTGCGGACGGCGACGCTGCCGGCACTCACCGTCTTCCCCGGCTGAGCCGTCACGGACGGTTGTCCACAGCGCGCACGGAATCTTGTGCATCGTGTGGGGAACAGGTGTCCGTCCGTGCACACAGCTGCGTTTCCGCTGGTGGGCAGGGGCGCCGCGAGGCGCCCCGCGCTGGTGACCAGTCACACCGGCGTCAACCCCGGGGAAGTTATCCACAGATCTTCTGAGTTTTTCCCCACTGTGGACGAGGGTGTGGATAACTCCTCGGAAGGCTTCCCGGAAGGCTTGCTACTTCCACTGGGTGGAGACTACGAACCCCGCCGCGATAAAGCCGAAACCGACCACAATGTTCCAGTTGTGGAGGGACTCCACCGGCATGTCGCCACTGGTCACGTAGAAGATGACGATCCAGGCCAGCCCGATGAGGAACATCGCCAGCATCAGCGGAGCCACCCAGCCCCGCCCGCTGCTGAGCTTGATGGTCTGCTGCTTCGCCGGCGGCGGCGTGAAGTCGTCCTTCTTGCGGATCCGTGACTTCGGCACGAGGAACTCTCCTGTCGATGCGCTGCGTGACCGCGCTGGGGAACAAGGGAAACGTACAAAGGGCTGGTCCGAGGCGGCGAGCGGCGGGAACGCCACCTTTCCCCGGGCGTCCGTTAGCGTAGTGCTTCCGTGGCGCCGGAGAGGATAAGGGTACGTTGAGTAATTCTGCGGACTCCACCAGCAGGCCGTCCCGGCGCTTCAAACCCGTCCGGCTGCTGACCGGGGCCGTCTTCGCGCTGGCCGGCCTCATCTTCTGGATGAGCTTCAACACCGCCCACGGCACCAACATCCGCACCGACGACTCCATGCTCCGGCTCTCCGACCTCATCCAGGAGCGCAGCCGCAAGAACGCCGGTCTGGACGAGAGCGCCGCGGCCGCCCGCGACCAGGTGGACGCCCTCGCCCGGCGGGGCGACGGCACCACCGCGGCCCGGACCAAGAAGCTCGCCGCACTCGCCGCGGCCGCCGGCACCTCCCCGATCAGCGGCCCCGGCCTGAGCGTCACCCTCACCGACGCCCCTCCCAACGCCACCGCCAAGATCCCCGGCGTGCCGCAGCCGCAGCCCAACGACCTGGTCATCCACCAGCAGGACCTCCAGGCCGTCGTCAACGCCCTCTGGCAGGGCGGCGCCAAGGGCATCCAGGTCATGGACCAGCGCCTGATCTCCACCAGCGCCGTCCGCTGCGTCGGCAACACCCTGATCCTCCAGGGCCGCGTCTACTCCCCGCCCTACAAGGTCACGGCCGTCGGCGACCGCGGCGCCCTGCGCAAGGCCGTCGACGCCTCCCCCGCGATCCAGAACTACCTGCAGTACGTGAACGCCTACGGGCTCGGCTGGAAAGTCGACCAGCACGACGCGGTGACTCTTCCCGGCTACTCGGGCACAGTGGACCTCCACTACGCCAAGCCCGTGGAGTGACCCGGGAGGGATCCGGCGATGGGGTTACGGCTCGTCGTCCGCACGCTCACCGAGCTGTGCCTGACCATCGGCACCCTGCTCGTCCTCTTCGTCGTCTACGTCCTCTACTGGACGGGCGTGCGCGCCGACAGCGCCATGGACCGGGAGCTCGGCCGCCTGCAGGACCGCTGGGCGGCCGGTGGGGCGGTGAGCGCCGTGGGGCCGTCCGGGGCGCCCCCGCAGGACGACGTGCCCGGTCAGCAGCCCGTGGGGCCCGTAGGGGAAGGCGAGCCGGACGGGTCGCCTGACCGGCCCGCGGCGCCCGCGGCGCCCTCCGTGCAGGGCGCGCCACCGCCGGGCGCAGAGCCCGGGACGGGCGCGGGCACCGGCGTGGGCGCGGGCCGGGGCGCGCCCGCGCGCCGCCAAGCCGCCCCGGCCCGCCCCGGCGAGGCCTTCGCCGTCATGTACGTCCCCCGCTTCGGCGCCGGCTGGGCCAAACCCGTCCTCCAGGGCACGGCGGCCGGGCTCCTGAAGAAGGGCCTCGGCCACTACGAGGGGACGGCGCGCCCCGGCGAGACGGGCAACTTCGCCGTCGCCGGCCACCGCCGCACCTACGGCGACCCGTTCAAGGACCTCGACGAACTGCGCGCGGGCGACGCCGTGGTGGTGGGCGACGGCACGACCTGGTTCACGTACCGCGTCGACGGCCGCCCGTACCGCACCCGGCCCGACGACGTCGGCGTCATCGACCCCGTGCCCGCCGGCTCCGGCTTCCGCGGCCCCGGCCGCTACCTGACCCTCACCACCTGCGAACCGGAGTGGGGCCACAGCCACCGGCTGATCGTCTGGGCGCACCTCGACGCGACCTCGCCCGCGTCACGGGGCCGACCCGGGGCTTTGTCCGGCTGACCCCCTCGGGCGCCGCCCGCCCCTTACTCTGGTGCTGCAATTTCGACTACGTCATCGGCAAGTGGGGACGGCATGTACGGCTGGATCTGGCGGCATCTGCCGGGTAACGCGTGGGTGCGGACACTGATCTCGCTGGTACTCGTACTGGCGGTCGTCTACGCCCTCTTCCAGTACGTCTTCCCCTGGGCGGAACCCCTGCTGCCGTTCAACGACGTGACGGTCGACAACGGAATGGCGGTCAACCAGTGAGTGCGCGCATCCTCGTCGTGGACAACTACGACAGCTTCGTCTTCAACCTCGTCCAGTACCTCTACCAGCTGGGCGCCGAGTGCGAGGTCCGGCGCAACGACGAGGTCGAGCTCGGCCACGCCCAGGAGGGCTTCGACGGCGTCCTGCTGTCCCCCGGCCCGGGAGCGCCGGAGCAGGCGGGCGTGTGCATCGACATGGTGCGGCACTGCGCCCAGCACGGCATCCCCGTCTTCGGCGTCTGCCTGGGCATGCAGTCCATGGCCGTCGCCTACGGGGGCGTGGTCGGCCGGGCGCCCGAGCTGCTGCACGGCAAGACGTCGCTGGTCACGCACGAGGGCGCGGGCGTCTTCCAGGGCCTCCCCTCGCCCTTCACCGCCACCCGCTACCACTCCCTGGCCGTCGAGCGCGAGAACTGGCCGGACGAGCTGGAGATCACCGCCTGGACCGAGTCCGGCATCGCGATGGGCCTGCGCCACCGCGACCTGCCCGTCGAGGGCGTGCAGTTCCACCCCGAGTCCGTGCTCACCGAGTGGGGCCACCGCATGCTCGCCAACTGGCTCGTCGCCTGCGGTGACACCACGGCGGTGGAGCGGTCGGCGGGCCTGGCCCCGGTGGTGGGCAAGGCCGGGGCGTGACCACGCCCCCGCGGGTCGTATCGCAGCCCCTGCCGCCCGAGGACCGGGCGACGATGGAGCTGCGCAGGGTGGAGGTGCCGTCCCAGGCGGCGCCCCGGCCCGTACGGACCGGCGGGCGCGCCGCGCGGCGGCACGCGGCCCGGCGGGCGCGCAGGGGCAGCCTGGGCGTGCTGCTGTGCCGCGGCACGGGCGAGCTCTTCATCACGGCCGGCCTGGTGATGCTGCTGTTCGTGGCCTACCAGCTGTGGTGGACGAACGTCCGCGCCCTCCAGCAGGCCGGCGGAGCCGCGCACCACCTGCAGAGCCGCTGGGACGAAGAGGGGCAGGGCGCCGACCGGGACGCCGGGACGTTCTCGCCCGGCGAGGGCTTCGCCATCATCTACATCCCGGCGCTGGACGTGAAGGCCCCGATCGCCGAGGGCACCGGCAAGCAGAAGATCCTCGACCGCGGCATGGTCGGCCACTACGGGGAAGGCCCCCTCAAGACCGCGATGCCGTGGGACGACAAGGGCAACTTCGCCCTCGCGGGCCACCGCAACACCCATGGCGAACCGTTCCGCTACGTCAACCGCCTGAAGCCCGGTGACAAGATCGTGGTGGAGACGCGCAGCGCCTTCTACACGTATGAGATGACGAGCCGTCTGGAGCAGACGCCACCCGCGAACGTCGGGGTCATCGCCCCTGTCCCGGCCGGCTCCGGCTTCCGCGGCCCCGGCCGCTACATCACCCTCACCACCTGTACCCCCGAGTTCACCAGTACCTACCGTCTGATCGTGTGGGGCAAGATGGTCGACGAGCGGCCCCGGAGCAAGGGAAAGCCGGACGCCCTCGTTCAGTAACGGCACACGGGATCAGCGAAGCGGGGACGAACGTCTGTGGCACGAACAGACCGCGTACGGGGGCGCGTCGCCACCGCCGTCAGCGTCATAGGCGAGCTGCTGATCACCGCGGGCGTGATCCTGGCCCTCTTCGTCGTCTACTCCCTGTGGTGGACGAACGTCCTCGCCGACCGCGAGGCCAAGCGCCAGGGCCACGCGGTGCGCGATCGCTGGGCGCAGGCCCCCTCCGGTCCCGGCGCCCTCGACACCAAGGACGGCATCGGCTTCCTGCACGTGCCGTCCATGAAGAACGGCGAGGTGCTGGTGAAGAGCGGCACCTCCACCGACGTCCTCAACGAGGGCGTCGCCGGCTTCTACCGCTCGCCGGTGAAGTCCGCCATGCCCTGGGACGCCAAGGGCAACTTCACACTGGCCGCCCACCGGGACGGCCACGGCGCGAAGTTCCACAACATCGACAAGGTGAAGACCGGCGACCGGGTCGTCTTCGAGACGCGCGACGTCTGGTACGTCTACAAGGTCTACGCGGAGCTGAAGCAGACCTCGAAGTACAACGTGGACGTTCTCGACCCGATCCCGAAAGAATCCGGCGCCACGAAACCGGGCCGCTACCTGACCCTGACGACGTGCACGCCGGTCTACACGTCCGACTACCGGTACATCGTGTGGGCGGAACTGGAACGCACGGAAAAGGTCGACGCGTCCCGCACGCCACCGCGCGAGCTGCGCTGACCCATGGCGGGCAGCCGCCGTCAGAGCAGGTGGTCGGCCTCGCCTGCCTTGATGCCGCGGATCAGCGCGCGCAGGGCGTCGCGGGTGTCGGTGATGTAGCGGTCCTCGGACCCGCTGACAGCTATGTAGGCGTTGCCTGCGGCGTCGGTGCCTATGCGGAAGCAGTTGCTGCTGTCCCCGCAGAAGGAGTCTTCCCAGTTGATATGGGACACGGTCGCTCCGCCTTCCCCAGAGGCCGGGTGCAGTTCTACAGGAGTTAGATACCCAGGCCCGTAGGGGTACTGCTGGGCTTTCCAGGAGCTGCGCCGTTGGGGTACCGGCCTGTCTTGACCTCAGCCACCACCCCGTCAGCAGTCGGCCACGCTCAGAGCAGGTGATCGGCCTTGCCCGCCTTGATGTCGCGGATCAGTGCCCGCAAGGCGTCCCGGCTATCTGTGACGTAATGGTCCTCCGACCCGCTGACGGCGATGTAGGCGTTGCCCGCGGCGTCGGTGCCTATGCGGAAGCATGCACTTCCCTCACCGCAGCAGGGCTCCTCCCAGGTGATCGTTGACATCAGCGTTCCCCTAGAGCAGGTGGTCGGCCTTGCCCGCTTTGATGTCGCGGATCAGTGCGCGCAGGGCGTCGTGGGTGTCGGTGACGTAGTGGTCTTCGGTGCCGGATACGGCGATGTAGGCGTTGCCTGTGGCATCGGTGCCTATCCGAAAGCAGGCGCTGGCCTCGGCACAGTAAGGGTTTTCCCAGACGATGTCCGGCATGGGTACCCCTTCACATGAGGTGGTCGGCTTTGCCGGCCTTGATGTCGCGGATCAGTGCGCGCAGGGCGTCGCGGGTGTCGGTGACGTAGTGGTCCTCGGACCCGGATACGGCGATGTAGGCGTTCCCGGCGGCGTCGGTACCTATGCGGAAGCAGTTCGCCCCCTCGCCGCAGAAGGCTTCTTCCCAGGTGATCATTGACATCGGCGTTCCCTAGAGCTGGTGGACAATATCGCGGATGAAGTCACGTGACGGCCCTGGTGCGAGGGTCACCGCCTCCAACTGCTCCAGCTGCGTACGGTACTTCTTGAGCTGCAGCTCCGAATCGAGGAAATCCGGACCGTGAGAGCAGTCGAGTTCGGCCACGTCCAGTTGAGGGACCACGGCCTCTGCATAGACGACCGAGTGGCCTGCTCCGGGGAATCCGCCGCTTCGGAACGGAATGGCCCGCAACGTCACCTTGTCGTGGCAGCTCGCTTCTAGGAGGTGCGCGAGCTGCCGACGCGCCACTTTCCGGCCGCCGAACTCCATGCGCAGTGCCGCCTCGTGGACGATCACCTCTACTTGAGGCGGGTTCGCCTTGTGGAGGACCTGTGCCCGCTCCATGCGGTGGGCTACCCGGGCTTCGACCTCGGCCTTCGGCAGGGGCGGTACTACGTGCTGGAAGAGCGCACGAGCGTGGTCCTCGATCTGGAGCAGCCCGGGAAGGTGCACAGTCAGTGCGATTCGAAGCCGTACGGCGTGCCATTCCATCTCGGCGATATCCAGAAAGCTGGCCGGTAGCGTCCCACGATAGGACTCCCACCAGCCCTTCCCGCGCTCTCCTGCCATCGCGGCCAACGCCTCGATCAGCTCCGCGTCGGTGCAGCCGTAGTTACTGGCAAGAACGCGCACCCGGTCGGCGCTGATCCCTGAGCGCCCCGACTCCATGTTCGGCACGTTCGTGCGAGGTACCCCCAGCAGACCGGCCGCGAACTCGGTGGTCATGCCCGCGGCGGTGCGCATCTTGCGCAGCTCGGTGCCCAGCCGCTTCTGACGCGCCGTTGGCGTGCTTCTAGGGGGCATACGTTCTCCCTGTTCCGGACTGGTCGACGTGGGGAGCAGTCTGCCCGCGCCGCGATCGCCCGGTCCACCGAAGGGTGATGACTTTACGAGTCCGTAGTACGTGTACTCCCGCATGTCCTATGGTCGGTACCGCACCGCACACGCAACGGTCGCCGACCGGAAGCGCATCGCGCGAGCATGCCCGCGTCCTCCTGCCCTGGGAGGGGCGTGTCCGCGTCAGGGAGACAGGCCACCGGACCGGCGCCGCACCCGCAGGATCCCCACACCACCGTCCTGGGAGCCGCCGTATGCCCTCCACCGGAGCCGACACCACCCTCTGCCCCCTGATCACCCCCACTCCACCC
>NZ_JBPQTS010000023.1:0-56660 GCF_051386455.1 Streptomyces sp. URMC 124 | reverse complement strand
CTGCTGTCCGACGTCGCCGGGGAACTGGCCGGATACGCCTCCGACCTCGACGCCGACCCGCTGCGGCTGGCGGCCGTCGAGGAGCGGCGCGCCGCGCTCACCCAGCTGACGCGCAAGTACGGTCCGGACATCGCCGAAGTCCTCGCCTGGGCCGAGCGCGGCGCCGAGCGGCTCGGCGAGCTCGACGGGGACGACGAGCGCATCGAGGAGCTGACCGCCGAACGGGACGCGCTGCGCGCGGAGCTGGGCGGGCTCGCCCAGGCGCTCAGCGACGCCCGGGCCGAGGCCGCGCAGCGCTTCGCCGACGCCGTCACCGCCGAACTCGCGGAGCTGGCCATGCCGCACGCGCGCGTCAGCTTCTCCATCCGGCAGACCGAGGCCGGCGAGGCGGACAGCGGCATCGAGGTCGGCGGGCGCGCCGTCGCCTACGGCCCGCACGGCGCCGACGAGGTCGAACTGCTTCTCGCCCCCCACCCCGGCGCGCTGCCCCGGCCCATCGCCAAGGGCGCGTCCGGCGGTGAGCTCTCGCGCGTCATGCTCGCCGTGGAAGTCGTCTTCGCGGGCTCCGCGCCCGTGCCCACGTACCTCTTCGACGAGGTCGACGCGGGCGTCGGCGGAAAGGCGGCCGTCGAAGTGGGCCGCCGCCTCGCGCGCCTCGCGCGCACGGCCCAGGTCGTGGTGGTCACCCACCTCCCGCAGGTGGCGGCCTTCGCCGACCGGCACCTGGTGGTGGAGAAGACCCACGAGGGGTCGGTGACGCGCAGCGGCGTCCAGGCGATGGAGGGCGAGGACCGCATCCGCGAGCTCTCCCGCATGCTGGCGGGCCAGGAAGACTCGGAACTGGCCCGCGCCCACGCGGAAGAACTCCTCGCCACGGCCCGGGGCACGTCCGGAGGGGCGTAACGCTTCCGGGTACATCCGTCGGCCTCGGCGCCGGGCCGCCCGCTACGGCCGGGCAGAACGGCGCCGGTGCCCGTCACGGGAGCGCCTGCCGCCCGAACGCGGGGCGGGCTCGGCACCGCCGGATTGCTGCGTCGTGGCTGATCGCCGCTGCGGCGGGGGTAGTGCCGGGCGGTATGGGGTTGGTGGGCCGGCCTGTCCTGCCTGTCGGTGGCAGGGGCCGGTCGTTGCTGGAGTGTCTGCCGCTCGGTCGCGGGGCGGGCTCGGCTCCGCCGGGTGCTGTGTCGTGGCTGATGACCGTTGCGGCGGGGGTAGTGCCTCCTGCCTGTCGGCGGAGAGACCGGCCACCTGGGATGCCGGCTGTCCCCTTCCGCCGCCGCGGCGAGCAACCCCCCCCTCGCGCTGTCCGGCGGTGCCAGGGCCGCCTGTGGTGGGTGACACCTGTGCGGTCGGCGGCGGGGCTCGTACAGTCGGGGGATGATCAAGATGGTGGGGGCGGCGGCGCTCTGCGGGGCAGTCGTGGCGCGGGGGGTTTACGAGGGGGCGCGGCGCAGGCGCCGGGACGCCGGGCGGTGGCGGCGGACCAATCACGCCGGCCGCACGGTCGACCTGTACGCCGGGCCGGCCGCGGTCGCCGGGACCGTGTTCGCCCTGGCCGGTACGCCCGCCCTGCCGCCGAAGGCGCGGGCCGCCGGGGCGCTGGCCGTGCTCGCGGCCGGTGCCTGCGGGGCCTATGACGACTTCGCGGGAGCGGGGGACCCGCGGCGGGGTTTCCGGGCGCACCTGGGCGCCCTGCGGCGCGGTGAGGTCACCAGTGGCGCCGTGAAGCTCTTCGGGGTCGGGGCGGCGGCCGCCGTGGCCGGGGCGGTCGTCAAGGAGCGGCCACTCGACAAGGCGCTCGCCGCGGTGGT
This sequence comes from Streptomyces sp. URMC 124, assembly GCF_051386455.1. Taxonomy (NCBI): domain Bacteria; kingdom Bacillati; phylum Actinomycetota; class Actinomycetes; order Kitasatosporales; family Streptomycetaceae; genus Streptomyces; species Streptomyces sp. URMC 124. The sequence continues at coordinate 54,849 of NZ_JBPQTS010000023.1, read as the reverse complement.
GATCGCCGGCTCCGCCCACCTCGTCAACCTGCTGGACGTGCGGCCGGGCCGGGCCGCCGGGGCCGTGCTCGCGCTCGCCGCGCCCGGCCTCGCACGCCCCGCCTCGGCGGGGGCCGCGGCCGCACCCATGGGCGCGGCGGCCGCCCTGATCGCGGAGGATCTCGGCGAGCGGACCATGCTCGGCGACACCGGCGCCCACGCCCTCGGGGCGGGTCTCGGGCTCGCCGTCGTGGCGGGCAACGGCCGTGCCGGGCTCGCCCTGCACGCGGCCGCCCTGGTGGGCACGGCCCTGGCGATGGACGCCAGAAATCACCTATGTGAGTGAATCCGCGGATGCGCGGGCGAGGTAGGGCGCTCAACCCGCGAGACGGTGGTCCCGTGATGTCGGCGGACGCTGGCATCCTGGGCGGCAGCACTGCGCCGTACGCCTCCCCGATGCCGACGCCGAATCAGGAGTTCTCCCCGCGTGAGCAGTACACCCGCGCCCCCCGGGCGGCCGCCCCTGCACGCGGTGCAAGTGCTGGGCAGCGGGGGAGCCGGCAGCGGCGCGCACGTGCGTTCCCTGGCGGCCGGGCTGGTGGCCCGCGGGCTGCAGGTGACGGTCTGTGCGCCCCGGCAGACGGACGAGGGGTACGGATTCACGTCCGCGGGCGCGGCCTTCGCCCCGCTGTGGGCCCGGCCGGAGGCCCTGGCCGTGGCGGGCATCCGCGCGGCCAGCGCCGACGCCGACGTGGTGCACGCGCACGGCCTGCGCTCCGCCGTCCTCGCCGCCCTGGCGCTCCGCGGCCGCACCACGCCCCTCGTCGTCACCTGGCACACCACGTGTCACGAGGGCGGCGCCCGTGGGCAGTTCCTGCGCCTGATGGAGCGGAGGGCGGCCCGCGCCGCGGCCGTCGTCCTCGGGGTGACGTCCGAGCTGGTCGACCGGGCCCGGCTGCGCGGCGCGCGCGATGCCCGCCTGGCTCCCGTGGCCGTGCCCGCCCCGCGCCACGCCCCCGATGACGACGAGCCGCGCGACAAGACCCGGGCCGAACTGGGCGCGGTGGCCCGCCCGCTGCTGGTTACCGTGGGCCGTCTGGAGCCCGGCCGGGGCCACGGCCTCCTGCTGGACGCCGCCCGCGTCTGGCGCGAGCTGGATCCGGAGCCGCTGCTGATCGTGGCGGGCGAGGGCCCCGAGCGGCCGCTGCTGCAGCACCGCATCGAGGAGGAGAACCTCCCGGTCCGTCTGGTGGGCCGCCGCGACGACGTCCCCGAGCTGCTCGCCACGGCCGACGTCGCGATCCTGCCCAGCCGCTGGGAGGCCCGCTCCCTGCTCGCCCAGGAGGCGCTGCACGCGGGCGTCCCCCTGGTGGCGACGGCCGTCGGCGGCGTCCCCGACCTCGTGGGCGATGCGGCCGAGCTCGTCCCCTACGGAGACGCCGCCGCCCTCGCCGGTGCGGTGGCCCGCCTGCTGGCCGATCCGGCCCGCCGCGCGGAGCTCACCGCGGCCGGCCGCGCGCAGGCGGCCTCCTGGCCCACGGAGGACGACACGGTCGCCCACGTCCTCAGCGTCTACGACGAGCTGGCCACGGGCGGATAGCCCGCACCGGCGTCCGGCAGGCGGAACGTTCAGGCGGGCCAGTGCCCCGGCCGGCTCAGCGCCGCCGGCAGCTTCGTGCCCCCGTCGCCCCGCGCCGCGTTGAGCTGGGCCTGGGTGAGGAAGACGCTCCCCGTCAGGTCGGCCCCGGCGAGGTTCGCGTCGCGCAGGTCGGCCCCGAGGAGGTCGGCGGTCCGCAGGTCCGCGCCGGCGAGGTCCGCGGCGATCAGGTACGCCCCGCGCAGATTGGCGCCCCGCAGGTCCGCGCCGCGCAGCCGGGCCCCCATCAGGTCGGCCCCGCGCCGGTTCTTCTTCTTGCCGGGCACCTGCGCCCGTACGAGCTCGCTGGTGCGCTGCAGCAGTTCGCCGACCTCCTGCCGGCGCGCCGCCACGTCCACCTCCAGGATCGCCTCGGGGCTCTCGTGGGTCAGGCGCTCGACGGCGTCGTGGACGCGCCGGACCTCGGCGTGGACCTGCCGGGCCGCGGGCAGGGTCAGGGCCTCGACCAGATACCAGAGCAGCTCGTGCAGCTGCCGCATGACGGGGTAGACGGCGAACATCTGCCGGGCGGTCCCGCGGTCCTGCCGCCAGTCCCGGCCGCCGAAGGTGACCTGGGAGACCTTCTGCCCGGCCCCCTGGCAGTCGTAGACGGTGCAGCCGGAGAAGCCCTTCTGCCGCAGCTTGGTGTGGATACCGCAGCGGAAGTCCTGCTGCAGGTTGCCGCACGGCTTGCCCGCGTCCTTGGTCACGGCGAAGTCCGCCGAGGCGACGAAGGGCAGCGCGACGCAGCACAGCCCGAAGCAGCTGCCGCAATCCGCCCGCAGGTCCTCGCGGTCCGCCGCGGCGACGCCGGCCGCCTCACTCTTGCTCATCCCGGTCACTGTGGTGTGGCTCCTCTCCCCGTTCGAGTAGAGCCCGGGGCGTCTGCGCAGGTCAAATCCGCTCGGCGGGACGCTCAGATCCACTCCGTGTGACGCCGCGCGCGCAGCGCCAGGCCCAGGGACAGCACCGTCTCCGGGTCCTCCAGGTCCACTCCCAGCAGCCGGCCGATGCGCGCCAGCCGGTCGTAGAGCGTCTGGCGGTTGAGGTGCAGCTCGCGCGCCGTCTCCGCCTTGCGGCCCGCGTGGGCGAGGTACGCGGTCAAGGTGGGCAGCAGCGCGGGCCGGGCGGCGGCGTCGTGCGCGATCAGCGGGCCGAGCACCCGGTCGACGAACGCGGCCAGGTCGCCCTGCGAGCGCAGCCGCCACAGCAGGACGTCCACGTCGAGCCGGCGCACGTCGTGCCAGGGCCGGTCCGGCAGCCCCTGGGCCGCCGTCGCCGCCTCCGCCGCGTGCCGCAGCCCGGCCCCGGCCGTCTCCCAGGTCGCCGGAGCCCCGGCCACCACCACGGGCGCCGGGAACCCCGCCCGCTCCGCGCCCGCCCGCAGCGCCGCGGCGACCCGCCCGGCCACCGCCGCCCGCTCCGCCGCGTCGCGCAGGCCCACCAGCAGCGGCACCCGCCCCTCCGGCAGCCGGACGCCCAGCAGCACCGGCACTCCCACCCCGGCCAGCTCCTCCTGCACCGCGCAGGCCAGCGCGGCCCGGCCGTCCGCCGGCGCCAGGTCGGTGGCGGGGCGCATCACCAGCGGCAGCAGCGGCCCCGGCCCGGGCCTGAACCCCAGCACCCTGGCCTGCGCGGGCGCGTCGGCCGCCGGGACCCGGTCCTCGGCGAGGTCGGAGAGGAAGTCGCCGCGCCCGCGCGCCGCCAGCTCCTCCTCCTGGCGGGCCTGCAGCAGGACGACCGCGAGAAGCCCGGCCGTGCGGTCCGCGGCGATGCGGTGCACGGGCGCCAGCGGGGCGTCCACGGGCAGGACGGTCAGCCGGGCCCGTACCGCGCCCGGGCCGGGACCGGTCCCGGGAATGTCGGTCACGACCGCCCCGGCCATCCCCGCCGACCGCAGCCCCTCCCACACCTGCAGCGGATCCGAGCCGCCGGCCGCACCCTCCGGCCCCGCCGCGTACAGCAGCCGGCCGTCCGGCGTGCCCAGGAACACGGGGTTGCCCGCGAAGCCCGCGAACAGCCGCAGCACCTCCGGCACCCCGCCGCCGCCCAGCAGCACCTCCGTGCACCGCCGGTGCACCTCCTCGGCGCGCCGCAGCAGCGCGTAGTGCTCGTTGACCAGCTCGGTGTGGATCTCCTCGGTCACCGCGACGAACGGCACCTCCCGGTGCAGCTGCACCAGCGGCAGCCCGCACGAGCGCGCCGTGTCCACCACGGCGGCCGGCAGCGTCGTGAAGCGCGCGCCCAGCTCGACCACCAGCGCCGCGATGCCCCGCTCCGCCAGCCCGCGCACGAAGGCGCGCTGCTCGGCGGGGCGGCTGCCCACCCCCAGACCGGTGGTGAGCAGCAGCTCGCCGCCCTTGAGCAGCGCGGCGATGTTCGGGGCCTCGCCCGCGTGCACCCAGCGCACCGGCCGGTCGAGCCCGTCGCCCGCGGCGAGCACCTCGGGGAGTCCCTTGCGCAGGGTGGGCAGCGCCAGGGCCCGCGCCACGGTGATGGTGCCCTGCGGGGTGTGTTCCATGACCGGAACCTAACGGCCGTCCGGCCCGGTTGTCAGACGGGCCTTGCGGCGGGACGTACCTGCCCGTTCCCGCGCGTTCCTGCCCGGGCCGGCTCTGCGGGCCCGAGGCCGCAGGGCCGCCGCCGTAGGCACCGCGCCGCGCCCCACCTACCCTGTCCCGCATGACCGCCGTGCCCGAGAGCCCCGAGTCCGCCCCCTCCGGCTTATCCCCGGAGCAGGGAAGAGCCGCCGTCCCGCCCGACCGCGCCGCCGTCCAGCGCCGTACGGTCAACGTCCTCATGGCCGCCCAGGTCTTCATCGGGATCGGCATGGGGGCCGTCATCTCGTCCGGAAGCCTGCTCGTGGAGCGGCTCACCGGATCGCAGGCCGCCGCCGGCTTCGCCACCACCCTGGTCACCCTCGGCGCCGCCATGCTCTCCGTCCCGCTCGCGGCGCTCTCCCGGGCCCGCGGCCGCCGCGCCGGGCTCGGCACCGGCACGCTGATCGCCGCGGCGGGCTCGCTGGTCGTCCTCGTGGCCGCCCCGCTCGGCTGGGTGCCGCTCGCCTTCCTGGGGCTCCTCCTGGTCGGCGCGGGGACGGCCGCGAACCTGCAGTCCCGGTTCGCGGCGACCGACCTCGCGGAGGCCGGCGGGCGGGCCCGAGCCCTGTCCCTGGTCGTCTGGTCGGTGACGATCGGTGCCGTCCTCGGCCCCAACCTGAGCGGACCGGGCGCCGTCGTCGCCCGTGCCCTCGGGCTGCCCGAGGAGGCGGGCTCCTTCGTCTTCTCCTGCGTGGCCTACCTCCTCGGCTGGGCCCTCATCCACACCCGGCTGCGCCCCGACCCGATGCTCCTCGCCGCCCGCCTGAACCCGGGCGAAACGCCCGAGCCGGGGGCCCGCTTCCTTACCCGAATGAGCGGCGCCCTGCGACACGTGGCCGCATCACCCTCGGCGCTGACGGGGCTCGTCGCCCTGGTCCTCGGCCATGCCGTGATGGTGTCGGTGATGACGATGACACCGGTGCACCTCGCTCACCACGGGGCATCACTGAGCGTCGTCGGCTTCACCATCAGCCTGCACATCGCAGGCATGTACGCGTTCTCGCCTCTGGTGGGCCGGGCGGCCGACCGGTTCGGCAGGGTACCGGTGATCCTGGCCGGGCAGGTCGTCTACGTCGCCGCGACGCTCCTCGCCGGCACGGCGGGCGACCGCCGGTGGGCGGTGACGGCCGGGCTGTTCCTGCTGGGCATCGGATGGTCGTGCGCGACGGTCGCGGCGTCCACGCTGCTGAGCGAATCGGTGGACGCGGCGCACCGGGCCGAGGTGCAGGGGGCTTCCGACATGCTCATGGGCCTGGTCGGGGCGGCCGGTGGGGCGCTGTCGGGGGCGTTCGTCGCCATGAGCGGCTACGGCGGCCTGAACGCCGCCGCGGCCGTCCTCGTCGTGCCGGTCAGCGGATGCGCGCTGTACTTCGGCTTGCGAAAGCGCTAGTCGCCGCGTTCGGTGGCGCTAGTCACTGCGTTCGGCCCGGCTCCGGGCGGAAAGCCCGCTTTTGAGCCCGCCGCAGCGGCGATCAGCCACTGCGGCGGAGACCGGCGGAGACCGGCGGAGACCGGCGGAGACCGGCGGAGACCGGCGGTGCCGAACCGCCTGGGGGGAGGGGCCCGAACCCCGAGGGCCGCCCCTAACCCCCGAACGCGCTGGACGCCGTCAGGCGCAGCGCCGTGTCGATCAGCGGCACGTGGCTGAACGCCTGCGGGAAGTTCCCCACCTGGCGCTGCAGCCGCGGGTCCCACTCCTCCGCCAGCAGACCCAGGTCGTTGCGCAGCCCCAGCAGCTTTTCGAACAGCTGCCGCGCCTCGTCGACGCGGCCGATCATGGCCAGGTCGTCCGCGAGCCAGAAGGAGCAGGCCAGGAACGCCCCCTCGTCACCCTCCAGGCCGTCCACGCCGGCCTCCTCGCCCGCCGTGGGGTAGCGCAGCACGAAGCCGTCCGGCGTCGACAGCTCCCGCTGGATCGCCTCGATCGTGCCGATCACGCGCTTGTCGTCGGGCGGCAGGAAGCCCATCTGCGGAATCAGCAGCAGGGAGGCGTCCAGCTCCTTCGACCCGTAGGACTGGGTGAAGGTGTTGCGCTCCTTGTCGTACCCCTTCTCGCACACGTCCCGGTGGATGTCGTCGCGCAGCTCGCGCCACCGCTCCAGCGGCCCGTCCACGTCACCGGACTCGATGAGCTTGATGGTGCGGTCGACGGCCACCCAGGCCATCACCTTGGAGTGCACGAAGTGGCGGCGCGGGCCGCGCACCTCCCAGATGCCCTCGTCCGGCTCGGTCCAGTGGTCCTCGAGGTAGCCGATCAGGCGCAGCTGCAGCAGCGAGGCGTAGTCGTTGCGGGCGAGGCCCGTCATGTGGGCCAGGTGGAGCGCCTCGGTGACCTCGCCGTAGACGTCCAGCTGGAGCTGGTCGGCCGCGCCGTTGCCGACCCGGACCGGCGTGGAGTTCTCGTAGCCGGGCAGCCAGGGCAGCTCGGCCTCGCCCAGCTCGCGCTCGCCGGCGATGCCGTACATGATCTGCAGGTTCTCCGGGTCGCCCGCGACGGCGCGCAGCAGCCACTCGCGCCAGGCGCGGGCCTCCTCGCGGTAGCCGGTGCGCAGCAGGGAGGAGAGGGTGATCGCCGCGTCGCGCAGCCAGGTGTAGCGGTAGTCCCAGTTGCGGACGCCGCCGATCTCCTCCGGCAGCGAGGTGGTGGGCGCGGCCACGATCCCGCCGGTGGGGGCGTAGGTGAGGGCCTTCAGCGTGATCAGGGAGCGGACCACGGCGTCCCGGTAGGGCCCGTGGTACGTACAGTGCTCGACCCACTCGCGCCAGAACTCCTCCGTGGCCTCCAGCGAGCCCTCCGGGTCGGGCAGGGCCGGCGGCTCGCCGTGCGAGGGCTGCCAGCTGATGGTGAAGGCGACGCGCTCACCGGGGGAGACGGTGAAGTCGGAGTACGTGGTGAGGTCCTTGCCGAAGGTGTCGGCGGTGGTGTCGAGCCACACCGAGTCGGGGCCCGCGACGGCCACCGTGCGGTCGCCCACCTTGTGCACCCAGGGCACGACCCGGCCGTAGGAGAAGCGCATGCGCAGCGCGGAGCGCATCTGCACCCGCCCGCTGACGCCCTCCACGATCCGGATCAGCTGGGGCGCGCCGTCGCGCGGCGGCATGAAGTCGATGACGCGCACCGTGCCGCGCGGGGTGTCCCACTCGGATTCGAGCACGAGGGAGTCCCCCCGGTAGCGGCGGCGGTCCGCGGGCGGCGGCGCCGCGCCCGAGGGGTGCGCGGGGCCGACCCGCCAGAAGCCGTGTTCCTCCGTGCCGAGCAGACCGGCGAACGCGGCATGGGAATCGAATCGGGGGAGGCACAGCCAGTCGGCCGTGCCGTCCCGGCAGACAAGGGCGGCGGTCTGCATATCGCCGATGAGTGCGTAATCCTCGATACGCCCGGCCACGTCATCTCCAGTCGAACGGCGCCACATGACCCCGGAGGGGTCCTCTTGCGGTCAAGCGATCTTTAGACGAGCTCTGTTCCGGAATGGTGCGTCTCCCCTGGGGAGCACCTCCAGCGGTAGCTGGGGGAGGTGGCTGGGGGAGGGCGGGATGATGCCGTGCCGGCCGGCTCGCTGCATGTGTCCGAGCAGGATACGACGCGGAGTTGGTGCGACGCGCGACGGTTGGAGGACGAATCTGAGCCGAATGGGTGGCCTGTGACAGGGCCGCCACGCAGGGCCACGCAGCGGCCCCGGACGCGTCACCGGGCGCGGCCGGGCCGGGGCGCTGATACCCTGGTACCCCGTGGACCGGTGGGCGCAAGACCCCCCAACCGCAGCGACGGCACCCCCGAAAACTCCGGGTGGGCGCCGGTACGCACCCTCCACTCGCGACCACGGGAGCCCCCCTTTGGCCATTGCCGCAAAGCCCACGACGACCAAGCACCTCTTCGTCACGGGGGGTGTCGCCTCCTCGCTCGGCAAGGGACTGACGGCCTCCAGCCTGGGCGCGCTGCTCAAGGCCCGGGGTCTGCGGGTCACGATGCAGAAGCTCGACCCCTACCTCAACGTAGACCCGGGCACGATGAACCCCTTCCAGCACGGTGAGGTGTTTGTCACCAACGACGGCGCCGAGACCGACCTGGACATCGGTCACTACGAGCGCTTCCTCGACGTCGACCTCGACGGCAGTGCGAACGTCACCACCGGCCAGGTGTACTCCTCGGTGATCGCCAAGGAGCGGCGCGGCGAGTACCTGGGCGACACCGTGCAGGTCATCCCGCACATCACCAACGAGATCAAGCACCGCATCCGCCGGATGGCGACCGACGACGTCGACGTCGTGATCACCGAGGTCGGCGGCACGGTGGGCGACATCGAGTCGCTGCCGTTCCTGGAGACGGTTCGTCAGGTCCGTCACGAGGTCGGCCGGGACAACGTCTTCGTCGTCCACATCTCCCTGCTGCCCTACATCGGCCCCTCGGGCGAGCTGAAGACCAAGCCGACCCAGCACTCGGTGGCCGCCCTGCGCAACATCGGCATCCAGCCCGACGCGATCGTGCTGCGCGCCGACCGCGAGGTGCCCACCGCCATCAAGCGCAAGATCTCGCTGATGTGCGACGTCGACGAGGCCGCCGTGGTCGCCGCGATCGACGCCCCGTCGATCTACGACATCCCGAAGGTCCTGCACACCGAGGGCCTGGACGCCTACGTCGTGCGCAAGCTGGACCTGCCCTTCCGCGACGTGAACTGGACCCAGTGGGAGGACCTGCTGGACCGCGTCCACAACCCCTCGCACGAGGTCACGGTCGCGCTCGTCGGCAAGTACATCGACCTGCCCGACGCCTACCTGTCGGTGACCGAGGCCATCCGCGCGGGCGGCTTCGCCAACCGCGCCAAGGTCAAGGTCAAGTGGGTCGCCTCCGACGACTGCAAGACCCCCGCCGGCGCCGCCGCCCAGCTCGGCGACGTCGACGCCATCTGCGTCCCCGGCGGCTTCGGCGACCGCGGCGTGAACGGCAAGGTCGGCGCGATCACCTACGCCCGCGAGAACAAGGTGCCGCTGCTGGGCCTGTGCCTGGGCCTGCAGTGCGTGGTCATCGAGGCCGCCCGCAACCTGGCCGGCATCGAGGGCGCGAACTCCACCGAGTTCGACCCGGCCACCGCCAACCCGGTCATCTCCACCATGGCCGAGCAGCTGGACATCGTCGCCGGTGAGGGCGACATGGGCGGAACGATGCGCCTGGGCATGTACCCGGCCAAGCTCGCCGAGGGCTCCATCGTCCGCGAGGTCTACGACGACCAGCCCTACGTGGAGGAGCGCCACCGTCACCGCTACGAGGTGAACAACTCCTACCGCGCGGAGCTGGAGAAGGCCGGCCTGGTCTTCTCGGGCACCTCCCCGGACAACAAGCTGGTGGAGTACGTGGAGTACCCCCGCGAGGTCCACCCCTACCTGGTGGCCACGCAGGCCCACCCGGAGCTGCGCTCCCGCCCGACCCGCCCGCACCCGCTCTTCGCGGGCCTGGTGAAGGCGGCCGTCGAGCGGCAGCAGGGCTGACCTATACGGTTGACCGGGGTGAAGGTTTCCGCACGGAGGCCTTCACCCCGGTTTCCGTATTTCTGGAGGACGCACATGGGCATCAAGGACACCGCCGCCGAGTGGCAGGTCAAGGCGAGCGAGACCCCCTTCACCGGCAACAAGACCAGCGTCCGCACGGACGAGGTGGTCATGCCCGACGGGACCGTCGTCAAGCGCGACTACCAGGTGCACCCCGGCTCCGTCGCCGTCCTCGCCCTGGACGAGGAGGGCCGCGTGCTGGTCCTCAGCCAGTACCGCCACCCCGTCCGGCAGAAGCTGTGGGAGATCCCCGCCGGTCTGCTGGACGTGCCCGGCGAGAACCCCCTGCACGCCGCCCAGCGCGAGCTGTACGAGGAGGCCCACGTCAAGGCCGGGGACTGGCGGGTGCTGACCGACGTCTACACCACCCCCGGCGGCTGCGACGAGGCCGTGCGGATCTTCCTGGCCCGCGAGATCTCCGACGTCGAGGGCGAGCGCTTCGAGGTGGAGCACGAGGAGCTCGACATGGAGCTGGACCGGGTGCCGCTCCAGGACCTGGTGCGGGGCGTCCTCGCGGGCGAGCTGCACAACAACTGCCTGGTCGTCGGCGTCCTCTCGCTGGCCGCGGCGCTGGCGGGCGAAGGGGTGGACGCGCTTCGCCCGGCGGATGCGCCCTGGCCCGCGCGGCCTTTCGCGGCGTAGCCGCCTCCTTCGGCGGGGGTTTCCGTCCGACGGCGAGAGGTGCTTACCCGACCATCAGGAGAACCGAATAGGTGATCTTCTGCAGCGACGGCCGGGACTCACCGGGTCGTGCCGGGCCGTGAACTAGGCTCGTCGCGTGCTCGACCGCGGCCGCGGCGGGCTCGTGCGTGGCAGGTGGACGGGAGTGTGCCCCGTGGCGGAGCGGGCGGTGGAGACCGGCGGCGGGACGGCGGCGGTGCCGCCGGGGCGGCGGCTGACCGTTCCGGCAGCGGGTGCCCCGGCCCGCGCAGCGGCCTTCGCGCTGCCCGGGTTCGTAGGGCGCCGCCGGGAGCTGGAGGAGCTGCGCGCCGACATCGTGCGCGCGGGCCTGGACACCCTGGCCGGCCGCAAGAGCGGGCGCGGCCGGGTCCTGCTCATCGCCGGGCGGCCCGGCTCCGGTCGTACGGCCCTGGCCGAGGAACTCGCCGGGCAGCTCGCGGGCCGCTATCCCGACGGCGTGCTGCGCGCCCGGCTCACCGAGACCGACGGCTCGCCCGTCCCCACCGAGCGGACCGCCCGCGCCCTGCTGGCCGCGCTCGGCGAGCCCGTCCCGCCGGGGGCGGAGGAGGACGAGCTGACGCAGGCGGTGCGCACCGCGCTGCGGGGGCGCCGGGCGCTGCTGGTGCTCGACGACGCCGCGGGCGCCGAGCAGGTCGACCCGCTGCTGCCGGACAAGTCCGAGTGCCTGGTGGTGGCCGTCTCGCGCGGCCCGCTGACCGGCGTGCCCGACGTGCGGCCGTGCACCCTGGGCGGCCTGGACACGGCGTCCGCCGTCGAGCTCCTGGAGCGTTACGCGGGCCCGACGCGCATCACGTGCGACCCGGCCGCCGCGCAGGCGGTGGTGGAGGAGTGCGGCGGGCAGCCCGCGGCGCTCGTGCTGGTGGGCGGCTGGCTCGCCGCCCTGTCCAAGCTGTCCGTGGTCGACGCGGTCACCCGGCTGCGGGAGCTGCCGTCCGGCGAGGCCCTGGACGTCGCGGGGCGCTCGCTCTCCCGCGCCTTCCGGCTCGCCCACGAGGCGCTGGCGCCTCCCTCCGCCCGCATCCTGCGGCTGCTGGCGCTGGCCCCGGCCGGCACCGTCGACGCCCACACCGCCTCCGCGCTGGCCGGCTGCTCGGTGGCCGCCGCGCAGACCGCCCTGGAGGACTTCGAGGCCCGCGGCCTGCTGCGGCCCGAGCACGACAGCGGCTCGCTGCCCCCGCAGTACCGGGTGCCGGGCTGTCTGACGGGCCTGCTGCGGGAGCTGATGCTCGCTCAGGAGCGTCCGGCCGAGATCGAGCTGGCCCGGGCGCGGATGCTGGAGCGCACGGTCCGTCAGCTGCACTCGTGCCGGGCGGCCACCCGCACCGACGACCCGCTGACCCGCAAGCGGCTGGCCGAGCTGCCCAGGCCCCTGCGGTTCGCCTCGCCGCAGGCCGCCGCCGAGTGGCTGCGCCGCCGGCTGCCGGCGCTGCTGGCGGCCGCCCGGCTGGCCGTGCAGGACGGGCGGCTCGACACCCTCGCCCGGCGGCTGGTGTCCGCGCTGACCCGGGCCCTGACGGCCCACTTCGGCGCCGAGGAGGCGGGCCCGGAGCTCTACGGCCTCCACCAGCTCGTGCTGGACGTGGCGCAGCGCTGCGAGATGCCGCTGGAGAAGGCGGCGGCCCTGCTGAACCTGGGCGACCTGGACGCCCGCGCCGGCCGGGTCCCCGGCGCCCTCGGCCGCTACCGGGAGGCGCTGGACGCGGCGCGTCAGGCGGGTGACCCGTACGCGATCAGCCGTTCCCTGGAGTCCATCGCGGCCTCGTACCACGAGCTGGGGGACTGGCAGCGCGCCCTCGACTGGTACGGGCGGGCGCTGGAGCTGCGCCTGACGCGCGGTGAACTGGCGGACGAGGCCCGGCTGTACGGGCGGCTGGGCGCGGTGCGCGCCTACGCCGGGCAGTGGAACGAGGCGCTGCGCGACTGGCGGGCGGCCGCGGCCGCGTACCGCCGGCTGCGGGACCTGCCGGGGCACGCCCGGGCCCTCACCGAGATCGCCCGGGTGCAGGAGTACGCGGGCCGGCCGCAGGAGGCGCTGCGCACCTGCCGGGAGGCCGTGGAGTGCGCCCGGCAGGCGGGCGACGACCGGCTGCGGGCCGCGGTGCTGCTGCGGCTGGCGGACGCTCTGGAGCGGCTCGGGGATCCCGGGACCGCAGGTGAGCACCGTGCCGCGGCCGCGGAGCTGCTGGCTGCGGGCCCCGACGGGCCCTCCGCCGGGGCCGGTGGCGCCATAGCGGCGGTGCCCGCGCCCACCGAAGCTGAGGGTTACCTACGAAATCAGTAGTGGTCCCCAAAAAAATTGGCCCTTTGCAAGGCTAGACAGCGCAGGATCCTTCATTAGACTGGTTGGGCCGCGATCGACGCGGTCTGCTCTGGTGTGCCCCGGCATTTCCGGATTAGCCTGTAATTCTCTGATTCAAGGACCGTGATCGACGTGAAGGTCGGCATCCCCCGCGAGGTCAAGAACAACGAGTTCCGCGTGGCCATCACGCCCGCCGGCGTGCATGAGCTCGTGCGCAACGGCCACCAGGTCTTCGTCGAGAAGAACGCCGGTGTGGGCTCCTCCATCACCGACGCCGAGTACGTCGCGGCCGGCGCCGCGATCCTGGACACGGCCGACGAGGTCTGGGCCACCGCCGACCTGCTGCTGAAGGTCAAGGAGCCGATCGCGGAGGAGTACCACCGCCTCCGCAAGGGTCAGACCCTCTTCACCTACCTGCACCTGGCCGCCTCCCGCGAGTGCACCGACGCCCTGCTGCAGTCCGGCACCACGGCGATCGCCTACGAGACGGTCGAGCTCGCCAACCGCGCGCTGCCGCTGCTCGCCCCGATGTCCGAGGTCGCGGGCCGCCTGGCCCCGCAGGTCGGCGCCTACCACCTGATGCGCTCGGCCGGCGGCCGCGGCGTCCTGCCGGGCGGCGTCCCGGGCACGGCGGCCGGCAAGGCCGTCGTCATCGGCGGCGGCGTCTCCGGCTGGAACGCCGCGCAGATCGCCGTCGGCATGGGCTTCCACGTGACCCTGCTCGACCGCGACATCAACAAGCTCCGCGAGGCGGACAAGGTCTTCGGCACCAAGGTGCAGACGATCGTCTCCAACGCCTTCGAGCTGGAGAAGGCCGTCGTCGAGGCCGACCTCGTCATCGGCGCCGTCCTCATCCCGGGCGCCAAGGCCCCGAAGCTGGTCACCAACGAGCTCGTCGCCAAGATGAAGCCCGGAAGTGTACTTGTCGACATTGCGATCGACCAGGGCGGCTGCTTCGAGGACTCGCGTCCGACCACCCACGCCGAGCCGACCTTCGAGGTCCACAACTCGGTCTTCTACTGCGTCGCCAACATGCCGGGCGCGGTGCCGAACACCTCCACCTACGCGCTGACCAACGCCACGCTGCCCTACATCGTGGAGCTGGCCAACCGCGGCTGGCAGGAGGCGCTGAGCCGCGACGCCGCGCTCGCCAAGGGCCTCAACACCCACGAGGGACAGGTCGTTTACGGCCCCGTCGCCGAGGCGCACGGCCTGCCGTTCGTCGAACTGAGCACCCTGCTCGGCTGAGTCGTCAACACGACACGCCAAGAGCGCACCCCCGGCCGGGCCTTGTTCAGCAAGGCCCGGCCGGGGTCGTTTCCGCCCAGTTTGCGAGCGCTTTCGACACCCGGTCACCCACCCGCGAAACTTCCCAGATGTGGGCCGCAGACCCTTGACAGAAGCCTGTTCGATTGCCGACACATCGTGCCGTCTCCGGCGGATTGTGTTGCTGCGAACCGCCGACACGCCATAGAGTCGCCAACCGTCGGCATGGTGCAACGCTGACCTATCTAGATGTTTCCTGGTCACCAAGGAGGTAGGACGACTTGTGAATGAGTCGACATTTGCTCCCGGGGGTGGTCACCCAGGAATGTCTGCGCAGGGCCAGAGTCCCACGGGACTCGAAGCTGTCGGCTCCGTCGCTGTCCACACCTTCGCGGCACACCAGAACATCCAGAGCACACCGACAGCCCACCAGAGCATGGACGGCCATCACGTGAACGCCATGGCCGGCGACCGGGGCGGGGTCGATCCCGCGCGGCTCGCCGACTACGAGGACGTGCCCGACGGGCACTTCTACGACCCCGACGCGGAGTACGAGCCCGACCCCGAGTACGCGGCCACCCTCGCGCCCGACGCTGCCCGCCAGCGCCGCGAGCGCATCGGGCCCACCGGGCGTCCCCTGCCGTACTTCCCCATCCCCGGACCGCTGACCGACCACGGCCCCGCGAAGATCATCGCGATGTGCAACCAGAAGGGCGGGGTCGGCAAGACCACCTCGACCATCAACCTGGGTGCCGCCCTGGCCGAGTACGGACGCCGGGTGCTGCTCGTCGACTTCGACCCGCAGGGCGCGCTCTCCGTCGGCCTCGGCGTCAACCCGATGGAGCTGGACCTGACGGTCTACAACCTGCTCATGGAGCGGGGCATGTCGGCCGACGAGGTCCTCCTCAAGACGGCCGTGCCCAACATGGACCTGCTGCCCAGCAATATCGATTTGTCTGCCGCCGAGGTCCAGCTCGTCAGCGAGGTGGCCCGCGAGTCGACGCTGCAGCGCGCGCTGAAGCCGCTGCTCGCCGACTACGACTACATCGTCATCGACTGCCAGCCCTCGCTCGGCCTGCTCACCGTCAACGCCCTGACGGCCGCTCACAAGGTGATCGTCCCGCTGGAGTGCGAATTCTTCGCGCTGCGCGGTGTGGCGCTGCTCACCGAGACGATCGAGAAGGTCCAGGAGCGGCTCAACCCCGAGCTGGAGCTCGACGGCATCCTCGCCACCATGTACGACTCGCGGACGGTGCACAGCCGCGAGGTCCTCGCGCGGGTGGTCGAGGCCTTCGACGATCACGTCTACCACACCGTCATCGGCCGTACGGTCCGCTTCCCCGAGACCACGGTCGCGGGCGAGCCGATCACCACGTACGCGTCCAACTCCGTGGGTGCCGCCGCCTACCGCCAGCTCGCCAGGGAGGTGCTCGCCCGGTGTCACGCCGAGTGAGTCTGCCCGGCGCCGACGAACTGTTCCGCACCACCGGGGGGTCGGGTCTGCAGTCCTCCTCCCCCCGCCGGCAGGCGAACGGCGAGGGCTCCCCGCGGGTGCCCGGCCCGGCCGGTGACTCCGAGACGACGCCCGAAGGCCCCGCCGGCACGGGCGGCGAGCCCGGAGGCCGCGCCGCCGCGGGCGAGCGGGAGAACGGCCCCGAGCGCCGCCCCGCGCCCGCCCAGGAGCGCCCCGTGGGCGCCGGCCGGGCCGCGGGCCAGAACGAGGCCGCGGCGCCCGCTCAGGGCCGCCGCCGGGGACGCGGGGCGGGCCGCCGGCCCAGCGGCCGCGAGCGCCACGACGAGAAGATCACGGTCTACGTCTCCGCCGAGGAGCTCATGGACCTGGAACACGCGCGCCTGGTGCTGCGCGGTGAGCACGGGCTCGCGGTCGACCGCGGCAGGATCGTGCGGGAGGCCGTCGCGGTCGTCCTCGCCGACCTGGAGTCGCGGGGCGACGCGAGCATCCTCGTACGGCGCCTGCGCGGCCGCTGAGCGGTTCCCCTGCGCTAGCCTCGCTAGCCTCTGCCGTGACCGCGCCCCCGCGCGCCGTCGTACGGCCCGTTCCGCCCCTCACCCTGGATCTCCGATGCCCGCAGCCGCCTCCTCTCCGGCCCGTCGCCCCCTCGGCCGCGGCCCGGCCGGCCGGCCGCATCCGCAGCCGCCCGCCGGCGGCGAGGGCCGGCAGGAGGACCGGCGGGAGGACGGGCGGGAGGAGGCCGTGCCGGCCGCCGCCGCACCGGAGACCCCCGCCGGAGGCGACGCGCGGTTCACCGTCCGCCTGGAGAACTTCGAAGGCCCCTTCGACCTTCTGCTGCAGCTGATCGCCAAGCACAAGCTGGACGTCACCGAGGTCGCCCTGTCCAAGGTCACCGACGAGTTCATGGCGCACCTGCGCGCCATGGGCCCCGGCTTCGACCTGGACCAGACCACCGAGTTCCTCGTCGTCGCCGCGACCCTGCTCGACCTCAAGGCGGCCCGCCTGCTGCCCGCCGCCGACGTGGAGGACGAGGCCGACCTCGCCCTCCTGGAGGCGCGCGACCTGCTCTTCGCCCGCCTCCTGCAGTACCGGGCGTACAAGCGGGTCGCGGAGATCTTCAGCGGCCGGCTGGACGAGGAGGCGCGGCGCTTCCCCCGTACCGTCGGCCTGGAGCCGCACCACGCGGAGCTGCTGCCCGAGGTCGTCCTCGGTATCGGACCCGAGCGCCTGGCCGAGCTGGCCGTCAAGGCCATGCGGCCCAAGCCCGCGCCGCAGGTGTACGTCGACCACATCCACGCGCCGCTCGTCAGCGTCCGCGAACAGGCCGGGGTCGTCGTGGCCCGGCTGCGGGCGGCGGGCCGGGTCAGCTTCGGGGAGCTGGCCGGCGACGCCCCCGACACCCTGACCGTCGTCGCCCGCTTCCTGGCGCTGCTGGAGCTCTACCGCGAGCGCGTGGTCGCCCTGGACCAGGACGAGGCCCTCGGCGAGCTGGCGGTGCGCTGGACGGGCGAGGAAGGGGCGGAACCGCTGGTGACGGACGAGTTCGACCGGGCGCCGGAGACCGAGCCGGAGGAGAGTGCACCGTGAGCGCAGCGACGTACGAGGGCGAAGAGGTGCCCGCGGGGGCGTGCGGTGTCTCCGCGCTCGGCCTCAAGCCCGCCCTGGAGGCCGTCCTCATGGTGGTGGACGAGCCGGCCGGCGAGGAGCACCTCGCCAAGGTCCTGCAGCGCCCCCGCCGCGAGATCGCCGCGGCCCTCGCCGAGCTGGCCGGGGAGTACGACGCCCAGGGCCGCGGCTTCGAGCTGCGGCAGGTCGCCGGGGGCTGGCGCTTCTTCACCCGGGCGGCCTACGCGGACGCCGTCGAGGCGTTCGTCCTCGACGGCCAGCAGGCACGCCTCACCCAGGCCGCTCTGGAGACCCTCGCCGTCGTCGCGTACCGTCAGCCGGTCAGCCGATCGAAGGTCTCGGCGGTGCGCGGCGTGAACTGCGACGGGGTCATGCGCACCCTCCTCCAGCGAGGTCTGGTGGAGGAGGCGGGGACGGAACCCGAAACAGGTGCGATCCTGTACAGGACGACGAACTACTTTCTGGAGCGCATGGGCCTGCGCGGCCTGGACGAGCTCCCGGAGCTCGCGCCCTTCCTCCCCGAGGCGGAGGCGATCGAGGGCGACACTCAGGAAGGTGTGCCGTCGTTCGATCCGGACGCACCGGACACCGAAGCGGACGACAAGACGGAACTTTGATGCGAAGCAGCGGCAGGAACAGCGGAAGCGGCAACCGGGACGACCGGGGCGGTCGAGGACGTCCGGCGTCCGGGGGCGGGCGCGCGGGCGGCGGCCGTTCCGGCGGCGGTCGTGCGGGCGGCAGCTGGTCGGGCGGGCGTCCCGAGGGCGGCCGCTCGGGGGGCGCGCGCGACGACAGGCAGCAGGAGCGTCCGCGCCGGCCGCGCCCGGAGGAGCGCCGTTACGACGTCGGCCCCGACGCCGAGCGCACCCGCGGCGGCGCCACCAGCGGCCGTACCACCGGTCCCACCAGCGGCCGGGGCGAGTCGGCCCGCGGCGGCGCCAAGGGCGGCCCGCGGCGCAGCAGCGCGGCCGGCGGCCGCGGCGGTGCGCCGGGCCGCGGGCAGCGGTCCGCGCCGTCCCGCCCGCGCGAGCTCGACGCCAAGATCGAGGAGCGCAACCGCGAGCGGCACAACAAGCCGCAGGTCAAGCTCCCCAAGACGTTCGGCGAGCAGGAGGGCGAGCGCCTGCAGAAGGTGCTGGCCCGGGCCGGCATGGGCTCCCGCCGCGCCTGCGAGGAGCTGATCGAGCAGGCCCGCGTCGAGGTCAACGGGCAGATCGTCACCGAGCAGGGCCTGCGGGTCGACCCCGAGAAGGACGAGATCAAGGTCGACGGCCTGACCGTCGCCACCCAGTCCTACCTGTTCTTCGCGCTCAACAAGCCGGCCGGCGTCGTCTCCACCATGGAGGACCCCGACGGCCGCCAGTGCCTCGGCGACTACGTCACCAACCGCGAGACCCGGCTCTTCCACGTCGGCCGCCTCGACACGGAGACCGAGGGCATCATCCTGCTCACCAACCACGGCGAGCTGGCCCACCGCCTGACGCACCCGCGCTACGGCGTGCAGAAGACCTACCTCGCCGCCATCACCGGGCCGCTGCCGCGCGACATCGGCAAGCAGCTGAAGAACGGCATCGAGCTGGAGGACGGGTACGCCCGCGCGGACAACTTCCGCGTCATCCAGCAGACCGGCAAGAACTACCTGGTGGAGGTCACCCTCCACGAGGGCCGCAAGCACATCGTGCGGCGCATGCTCGCCGAGGCGGGCTTCCCGGTCGAGAAGCTGGTCCGCACCGCGTTCGGCCCGATCGCCCTGGGCGACCAGAAGTCGGGCTGGCTCCGCCGCCTGACCAACACCGAGGTCGGCATGCTGATGCGCGAGGTCGACCTCTAATCACACAGGCGGCCGCGGCGTGCACACTGGCCGCATGAGTGATCAAGCCATACGTCCCGGAGCCGCTCGGCTCCGGGACGCCGGTCTGCCGGCCATCGACCTCTCGTCCCTCCTCGCCGGGCAGACGGTCGTGTTCGCCACCGTCTCCGGTGCGCACCTCTACGGCTTCCCGTCCCGGGACTCCGACGTCGACCTGCGGGGCGCGCACCTGCTCCCGGTCGCCGATCTGATCGGCCTGAGGGAGGGCGAGGAGACCCGTACGCGGATGGGCGACCACGACGGCGTCGAGACGGACCTCGTCACGCACGACCTGCGGAAGTTCGCCCGCCTGATGCTCCGCCGCAACGGCTACGTCCTGGAGCAGCTCCTCTCGCCGCTCGTCGTGCACACCACCGGCGTCCACGCCGAGCTGACCGCCTTGACCCCGGGCCTGCTCACCCGTAACCACGCCCACCACTACCGGGGTTTCGCCGTCACCCAGTGGCGGCTGTTCGGCAAGCAGGGCGCGCAGGGCGAGCTCAAGCCGCTTCTCTACACGCTGCGCGTCCTGCTCACCGGCATCCATCTGATGCGCAGCGGCGAGGTCGTCGCCCACCTCCCCACGCTCGCCGGCCTGGCCGAGGCCCCGGCCTACGTGGCCGAGCTGATCGCCGCCAAGGCGGAGGCCGAGCACGGTCCGGTCCGGGACCTGGTGGACGCCGCCCGGCTGCGGGAGGACGTCGAGAGGCTGCACGCCGCGCTGGACGACGCCCAGGCCGCCTCCCGGCTGCCGGAGCAGCCGTCCCGGGAGGCTCACGACGCCCTGCACGAGCTCGTCGTGCGGGTGCGGCTGTCCGGCTAGGTCGCCGAGGCGCGGCGTACGCGTATCAGGAAGTCCTCGACGCGGGCGTGGTCCGGCCGCTCGGGGAGGGGGCTCGTGCGGGCCGCTTCGGCGGCCTCCTCGGTCAGCCGGGTCAGCCGGGCCTCCACCTCGGGCCAGGGCACCTCGCCCCGCCGCACGGCCAGCAGCGGCTCGCGCATCCCGCCCACGTCGAGCACGAGCGATCCCGTGCGCAGCAGGTCGCGGCCGCACATCAGCAGCCGCAGCGCGTGCATGACGGGCTTCCAGCGCCGCGGCGCACCGTGCGCCCGCACGTCCGCCGCGAACTTCCTGCGCTGGCCCGCCGCGTAGCCGGCGTACGTCTCGTGGACCCTGCGGGAGAGGAACGCCTCCCGCAGGGACAGCAGCTCGCGCCCCGTGGCGTCGGCGTGCTCGACGAGCGGGGAGTGCAGGCACTCCAGGATGTTCGGGTTGCCGCGCAGCGCCAGCTCGCAGAAGCGCTCCAGCTCCCAGGAGAACTGCTCCTCGGCGGGCCCCTCCACGTGCGGCGGCGGCTTCTCGAAGCCCCAGAACAGGGGCGTCGGCGCCACGTACACACCCCGCCGGTCCGTATCGCTCGTGTCCGTGGCCAGCCCGAAGGCGCGCGAGCCCATCACGCACGCGTAGACGGAGTGCTCCGTCACCAGCGAGACCGGGGACAGGGGCGTCACGACCACACCGCCAGGCCCGTCGCGCGGCCGCCCTCGTCGCGCTGGATCTCCATCATGCCCTCGACCGCGTCGCGGTTGATGCGCCCGAAGACGTGCGGGAACCGGGTGCCCGGGTCGACGCCGGGCGGCGGGGCCGGGTCGGCGGCCTCCCAGCGGACCAGGACGTCCAGCTTGTGCTCGTCGATCAGGAGGACCATCAGCGGGCCGGGCACGTCCCGGTAGAAGGCCGTGGCCACGGCGAGCGTCGTCTCCTCGTCGGGGGAGCAGTGGACGAAGCCGTCCTCGGAGAGGGAGGCGGGGGAGTACGGGCGGTCGGGTACGGCCAGCCAGTCGTCCAGGGGCACCACGTGGTAGATCATGTGCACGGTTGTACCGGACACGGGCCCGGCAGTCCCGCAGGGCGCCCTCCCCGGGTGCCGCAGGCCGCCCGCCCCGCACGCCCGCCGCAGCGCTGGATAGGCTTGCCGGGCCCGCCGTCCGTCACGCTCCACGCACCTCGCAAGGACTCTCAGTGAGAACCGCCCTCGTCATCGGCACCGGACTGATCGGCACCTCCGCCGCGCTCGCCCTCGTGAGCCGCGGGGTCCACGTCCACCTCAGGGACCATGACCCGGACGCGGCGCGGACGGCCGCGGCCCGTGGCGCCGGCACGGACCAGGCGCCCGAGGGCCCGGTCGACCTGGTGATCGTCGCGGTGCCGCCGGCCCACGTCGCGGCCACGCTCGCCGGGGCCATCCGGGACGGCCTCGGCCGCGGCTACGTCGACGTCGCGAGCGTCAAGGGCGGCCCGCGGCGCGAGCTGGAGGCGCTCGGCGCCGACCTCTCCGGCTACCTCGGCACGCACCCGATGGCCGGCCGCGAGCGCTCCGGCCCCATGGCCGCCACCGCCGACCTCTTTGAGGGCCGGCCGTGGGTGCTCACGCCCACCCGCGACACCGACACCGAGGTCCTCAACCTCGCCCTCGAGGTCGTCGCGCTGTGCCGCGCGGTCCCCGTCGTCATGGACGCCGACGAGCACGACCGGGCCGTCGCCCTCGTCTCGCACACCCCGCACCTGCTCTCCAGCATGGTCGCCGCCCGCCTGGAGGAGGCGGACGAGACGGCCGTGCGCCTGTGCGGGCAGGGCATCCGGGACGTGACCCGGATCGCCGCCTCCGACCCGAGGCTGTGGGTCGAGATCCTCTCGGCCAACCCCGGCCCCGTCGCCGACATCCTCGCGGCCGTCGCCGCCGATCTCGACGAGACCGTGCGGGCCCTGCGCTCCCTTCAGGCCGCGGACGACGGCAAGCGCGACGAGGGCGCCGCCGGCCTGGAGGACGTGCTGCGCCGCGGCAACGCCGGCCGCAGCCGGGTCCCGGGCAAGCACGGGGCGGCCCCCGCCGCGTACGAGACCGTCTCCGTCCTCATCGGCGACCAGCCCGGCGAGCTCGCCCGGATCTTCGCCGACGCGGGCCGGGCCGGCGTGAACATCGAGGACGTCCGCATCGAGCACGCGACGGGCCAGCAGGCGGGCCTGATCCAGCTCATGGTCGAGCCGGGCGCGGTGGCGTCCTTGAGCGCCGCGCTGCGCGACCAGGGCTGGTCGCTGCGCCAGTAGGCGAGGGCGCGGGCGGGCGCCCTCGCCGGTGCCCGCGCCCGCCGGGCCGATGCCGCTCCCGCGAGCCAGTAACCTTGTCGGAGGCTGATAAAAGCCGCCCGTACTCCCACCCCGTGCACAAGGAAGGTGTCTGACACCGTGGAAACCGCCGCCCGGACCGCTCCGGCAGCAGTCATCGTCGGCATCGACGGCCCCTCCGGCACGGGCAAGTCCAGCACGTCCAAGGCCGTCGCGGCCAAGCTCGGCCTGCGCTACCTGGACACCGGCGCGCAGTACCGCGCGATCACCTGGTGGATGCTGAGCAACGGCATCGACGTGAACGACGCCGCGGCCGTCGCCGACGCCGCGGGCAAGCCCGAGATCATCTCCGGCACGGACCCGTCCGCGCCGACGATCACGGTCGACGGCGCCGACGCCGCCGGTCCCATCCGCACCCAGGAGGTCACCTCCGCGGTCAGCGCCGTCAGCGCCGTCCCGGAGGTGCGCACGCGCCTGACCGAGCTGCAGCGGTCCATCGCCGCCGAAGCGCCGGCCGGCATCGTCGTCGAGGGCCGTGACATCGGCACCACCGTGCTGCCCGACGCCGACCTGAAGATCTTCCTGACGGCGTCCGCCGAGGCCCGTGCCGCCCGCCGCAGCGGCGAGCTGAAGGGCAAGGAGGCCACCGACCTGGCCGCCACCCAGGCCGCCCTGATCAAGCGGGACGCCGCCGACTCCGGCCGGAAGACCTCGCCGCTGGCCAAGGCCGGCGACGCGGTCGAGGTCGATACGACGGAGCTGACCCTGGAGCAGGTCATCGAGTGTGTCGTGACCCTGATCGAGGAGAAGCGGGCGGCGTGACCGCGTCCCCCGGGGGTGCCGCCGTCGGCCGGCGGATCGGCATAGGCCTGATGTACGGGCTGTGGAAGCCGCGCGTGCTGGGCGCCTGGCGGGTGCCCGCCGCGGGGCCGGTCATCCTGGCCGTGAACCACTCCCACAACATCGACGGACCGATGCTGATGGGCACCGCGCCCCGGCCGGTGCACTTCCTGATCAAGAAGGAGGCGTTCGTCGGCCCCCTCGGCCCGTTCCTGGAAGGGATCGGCCAGCTGAAGGTGGACCGCACGAGCGCCGACCGCGCCGCGATCACGGAGGCCCTCGGCGTCCTGGAGCGCGGCGGGGTGCTGGGGATCTTCCCCGAGGGCACCCGCGGCGAGGGCGACTTCGCCTCGCTGCGCGCCGGCCTCGCCTACTTCGCGGTGCGGTCGGGGGCGCGGATCGTGCCGGTGGCGGTGCTCGGCAGCGCCGAGCGCCGAAGCCGCCTGGTGCGGGGCCTGCCGCCGCTGCGCGGCCGCGTCGACGTCGTCTTCGGGGACGCCTTCGAGGCCGGTGACGGCAGCGGGCGGCGCACGCGCAAGGCGCTGGACGAGGCGACCGTCCGCATCCAGGAGCGGCTGAGCGCGCACCTGGCGGACGCCAAGCGGCTGACCGGCCGCTGAACGAGACTTAGTAGCGGGCCCGCGGGTCCGCCGACCATACGAACGAGGAACGGACTTCATGAACGACCAGATCCACGGCGACGAGCACGGTGAGCTTGGCGACGCCGAGTACGCGGAGTTCATGGAGCTCGCGGCGCAGGAGGGCTTCGAGGCCGAGGAGATCGAGGGCGCCCTCGGGGAGGCGGGCCACGGCCCGCTGCCCGTGCTCGCCGTCGTCGGCCGCCCGAACGTCGGCAAGTCGACCCTGGTGAACCGCATCATCGGCCGCCGCGAGGCCGTCGTCGAGGACCGCCCGGGCGTCACCCGCGACCGCGTCACCTACGAGGCCGAGTGGGCGGGCCGCCGCTTCAAGGTCGTCGACACCGGCGGCTGGGAGCAGGACGTCCTCGGCATCGACGCGTCCGTCGCCGCGCAGGCCGAGTACGCGATCGACGCCGCCGACGCGGTCGTCTTCGTCGTGGACGCCACCGTCGGCGCCACCGACACCGACGAGGCCGTCGTCAAGCTGCTGCGCCGGGCCGGCAAGCCCGTCGTGCTGTGCGCCAACAAGGTCGACGGCCCCTCCGGCGAGGCCGACGCCGCCATGCTGTGGTCGCTGGGCCTGGGCGAGCCGATGCCGGTCTCCGCGCTGCACGGCCGCGGCACCGGCGACATGCTGGACGAGGTCCTCAAGGCCCTGCCCGAGGCCCCGGCCCAGCGCTTCGGCGCCGCCGTGGGCGGCCCGCGCCGCATCGCCCTGATCGGCCGCCCGAACGTCGGCAAGTCCTCGCTGCTCAACAAGGTGGCCGGCGAGGAGCGCGTCGTCGTCAACGAGCTCGCGGGCACCACCCGTGACCCGGTCGACGAGCTGATCGAGCTCGGCGGCGTGACCTGGAAGTTCGTGGACACCGCGGGCATCCGCAAGCGCGTCCACCTCCAGGAGGGCGCGGACTACTACGCCTCCCTGCGCACCGCCGCCGCGGTCGAGAAGGCCGAGGTGGCGGTCATCCTGATCGACGCGAGCGAGACCATCTCGGTGCAGGACCAGCGCATCGTCACCATGGCCGTCGAGGCCGGCCGCGCGATCGTCATCGCGTACAACAAGTGGGACACCCTCGACGAGGAGCGCCGCTACTACCTCGAGCGCGAGATCGAGACCGAGTTCCAGCAGATCGCGTGGGCGCCGCGGGTCAACGTCTCGGCGCAGACCGGCCGGCACATGGAGAAGCTCGTCCCGGCGATCGAGACGGCGCTGGCGGGCTGGGAGACGCGCGTGCCGACCGGGCGGCTGAACGCCTTCCTCGGCGAGCTCGTCGCGGCCCACCCGCACCCGATCCGCGGCGGCAAGCAGCCCCGCATCCTCTTCGGCACCCAGGCCGGCACCAAGCCCCCCCGCTTCGTGCTCTTCGCCTCCGGCTTCATCGAGGCCGGCTACCGCCGCTTCGTGGAGCGCCGCCTGCGCGAGGAGTTCGGCTTCGAGGGCACCCCGATCCACATCTCGGTGCGGGTGCGTGAGAAGCGCGGGCGTAAGAAGTAGGACGTCGCGGGCGTCAGAAGGCAGACGTGAGGGGCTGCGGGGCCGTACGGCCCAGCCCCTCGGTCGTCAGTAGCCGCGCATGCCGCCCGTAAGGCGTGTCCCACGCGGGGTTGTAGCCCGAGTGGACGTGATAGCCCAGCTGGCCGGCGTAGCCCTGCTGCCCGCCGTACTGCCCGTAGCCGAGCTGCGGACCGAAGCCCACGAACCTCAGTTCCTCCTCGCCCGAGCGGTCGAAGGGGAGCGCCCGGAACGAGCGGCGGTACTCGGAGTAGAGCGCGTCGTAGATCGGGGTCACCGAGACGGGGTGGCTCTGCGGGGTGGCTTCGCGGGATGGGCGCATGCCGGGGATGTGGTTCGGGTACGGAATCCGCGGGGCAGGCTCGTATGAGTGCACATACGAGCCAACGAGTCCGTGGCCCGGGGGATGCGGGCCCGGCCGGTAATGGGCCGCCGGAGCGTAGCGGACGGGGTGCACGGCGTCCGTCACGTACCCGCGAGCGGCATGGTCGCGGCAACGAGCCGCCCGGCGGCGGCGGCCCGGTCCAGCGCCTCGCGCAGCAGGTCCTCGCGCGGCTGGGAGCCGATCGTGCCGACGGGCGCCGCGAAGACCAGCACCCGCTTCGTCTTGTTCACGGCCGCCCGCCACTCGGGCGCCACCTGCATGGCCTGGTGGGCCTGCCACCACGCGCTGGGCTGGGCGCCGGCGACGCCCGGCATCAGGATCGCGTGCAGCTGGCCCATGGCCAGCAGCACCGACCAGCCCGGCGTGGACGGCGGCACCTGCTCGACGGTGGCGACGGGCGCGAAGCCCTGCTCGATCAGGAGGGGCAGGAAGACGTCGACCGGGCCGTTCGTGCCCGGGCG
Organism: Streptomyces sp. URMC 124; assembly: GCF_051386455.1. Lineage (NCBI taxonomy): Bacteria > Bacillati > Actinomycetota > Actinomycetes > Kitasatosporales > Streptomycetaceae > Streptomyces > Streptomyces sp. URMC 124. The sequence continues at coordinate 28,907 of NZ_JBPQTS010000023.1, read as the reverse complement.
GGCGATCGGCCCGAGCGGCTCGACGACCAGCGCCGGGTGCAGGTCGCCGCCGATCAGCACCAGGCCGCTGGTCACGCCCAGCTCGGCCTGGACGGGGCCGTCGGGCGCGGCGGTGAGCGACGGCATGGCGGCGGGGGCCGGCAGCCGGGGCGCGGCCGCCTGGTCGCCGTCGCCCTGGATGGAGCGCACGGCGCCCTGCAGCTGTTCCTCGGAGACCGCGACGACCTGGGAGGGGATGCAGGCGGCGTGGGCGAAGGCCAGCACGGCCGTCTCCTCGCCGACGAAGAGCACGGTGCTGGTGCGCTCGCGGTCCGTGTCGCCGGGCGTGCGGCAGGAGGTGCAGTCGTAGCTGCCCGGGGCGTTGTCACCGCCCAGCAGTCGTTCGGCCTCTTCGTCGCCGATCTCGGCGCGGACGTCGTCACTGACGTCGAGCATGCGCGGCACGGGTGGCTCCTAGATATCGGTGCGTATCACACGGGGGTTCCCGGTTCGTAAGAGCACAACGGGCGATCCGTGGCAGGGGTCACGCGTAACGAGTTGGTGATCAGGGCCAACCTCATGCGCCCCACCACGGTCTAATCTCTGGGTAGGCGGGCTGGATGGAATGTCCGCGGCAACCGGCTGGGGACGAATGCACATCTCATTCCTGATTCACAACGCGTACGGCATCGGCGGGACGATCCGGACCACGTTCAACCTCGCGAGCACCCTCGCCGAGCAGCACGACGTGGAGATCGTCTCCGTCTTCCGGCACCGGGAGGAGCCGGTGTTCGCACCGGGCGGCAAGGTGCGTCTGCGCCACCTGGTGGACCTGCGCAAGGGCACCCCGGGCTACGAGGGGGACGACCCCGAGTACGAGCGCCCGGCCACGGTCTTCCCCGCCACGGAGGGCCGCTACAAGCAGTACAGCGCCCTGACCGACCGCCGGATCGCCGAGCACCTGCGCACCCTGGACTGCGACGTGGTCGTCGGCACCCGCCCCGGCCTCAACGTGCACATCGCCCAGCAGGCCCGCCGCGGCCCGGTGCGGGTCGGCCAGGAGCACCTGACGCTGAGCACCCACTCCCAGCCGCTCAAGCTGACGCTGCGCACGCACTACCCGCGGCTGGACGCCGTCACGACCGTCACCGAGGCCGACGCCGCGACCTACCGCAAGCTGATGCGGCTGCCCGGAGTGCGGGTGGAGGCCGTGCCCAACAGCATCCCCGCCCCGGCCGTGGCCCCCGCCGACGGCAGCGGCAAGTGGGTGGTCGCCGCCGGCCGGCTCGCCCCCGCCAAGCGCTACGACGTGCTGATCCGCGCCTTCGAGAAGGTCGTGGCCGAGCGGCCCGACTGGAAGCTGCGGATCTACGGCGCGGGTGCCGAGCGCGCCAAGCTGCGCGCCCTGATCGACAAGCGCGGCCTGTACAACCACGTCTTCCTCATGGGCCCCGCCAACCCGCTGGACCCCGAGTGGGTCAAGGGCTCCATCGGCGCCGTCACCTCCAGCCTGGAGTCCTTCGGCATGACCATCGTCGAGGCGATGCGCTGCGGCCTGCCGGTGGTCTCCACCGACTGCCCGCACGGCCCCGGCGAGATCATCTCCGACGGCGTGGACGGCCTGCTGGTGCCGGTCGGCAAGGTCGACAAGATCGCCGCGGGTCTGCTGAAGCTGATCAACGACGACGAGCTGCGGCAGCGGATGGGCCGGGCGGCGCTCGAGAGCTCCGCCCGCTTCGACCCGGCGCGGGTCGCCGGGCGCTACGAGCAGCTCTTCGGCGACCTGGCCGCCCGCGGCTCCCTGCGCGGCTCGCTGCACCGCACCCGCGGCGCCCTGCTCAGCAGCGCGTTCAAGACCTCGGACGCGAGCCGCTCCGCCCTGCGCCGGGCGCGTGCCGCATGACGCCCGAGACCGGTAAACCCTCCGTGCCCGCGAACGCCGCCGGATCCGGCGGCTCCACCACCCCTGAGGAGAGCACCATCGTGTCTGCCCCGGCCCCGCCGCGCGCCGACTGCATCGCGGACTCCGCGGGCGGGCTCACCTTCGACCTCGACGCCCCCGGCTCCGGGCCCGACCTCAGCGAGCCGGGCCACTGGACCGCCGCGCTGGTCCTGCGCCGCCGCGGCAGCGACGACGAGGCCGAGGAGGTCCGCCTGCCGCTCGCGCCCGACGGCGAGGGGCGGCTGCGCGCCGTGCTGCCGAGCACGGTCGCGCTGCCCGAAGGCCGCTGGGACGTCTACGTCGCCTTCGCGGACGCCGAGCCCCGCCGCCTGGTGCCCGGTCTGGCCGATCTCAGATCGCTGGTCGACCGCAGACCCGGGCCGAGCACCTCGCCGCTGGCCGTCCGCATCCCGTACGCGACCAAGCACGGCAACCTCTCCCTGCGCAGCTGGCTGCGCGGCCCGCACGCCGAGGCGGGCGACCTGCACCCGGACGCCTCCGGCCTGACCGCCCACGGCCGCATCCACCGCGTGGCGGACCCGGCCGCCTGGCTCACGGGCGCCGTCGTGGAGGCCCGCTGCCGCCGCGCCCCCGATCTCGTCGTCACCGCCCCGGTGACCCGGGAGGAGCGGGCGGAGGACGCCCCTGCCGACGAGGCCGACGGCCAGGAATTCTCCTTCACCCTGGAGTACGCCCGGCTCGCCGAGGAGTGGCGCGGCGGTCTGGACGTGTGGGACCTGTGGCTGCGCCCGGCCGACGGCTCGGAGCCCGCACGCCTGGCCCGCCTCCTCGACGACGTCGTGGACAAGCAGCAGATCTTCGCCTACCCCGCGCTGCCCGTCGACGCGGAGTACGCGCCCGCCCAGGCCGGGCCGTACTACACGGCCGACAACGACCTGGCGGTCCGGATCGAGGAGCGCCCGCCGGTCGCGGGCTGACCTTCTTGCATGTTGGAGACCTCGGCACGTCTGCTCCGTCTGCTCTCCCTGCTGCAGGCCCACCGCGAGTGGTCCGGCCCGGACCTCGCCGACCGGCTCGGCGTGACCGCGCGCACCGTGCGCCGTGACGTCGACCGGCTGCGCGAGCTCGGCTATCCCGTGCACTCCACGCCCGGCACGGCCGGCGGCTACCGGCTCGGCTCCGGGGCGCAGCTGCCCCCGCTGCTGCTGGACGACGAGGAGGCCGTGGCCGTCGCGGTGGGCCTGCGCACCGCGGCCGCGGGCGTCGACGGCATCGAGGAGACGTCCGTCCGCGCGCTCGCCAAGCTCGAACAGGTGCTGCCGGACCGGCTGCGGCGCCGGGTGAGCGCCCTGAACGCCTTCACCGTGCCGATGGTCTCCGCGCAGCGGGGGCCCACGGTCGACGCGGCGGTCCTCACCGAGCTGGCCGCCGCGTGCCGGGACAGCGAGCGGCTGCGCTTCTCCTACCGCGACCACAACGGCGACGCCACGCGCCGCACGGTCGAGCCGCACCGCCTGGTGTGCGCCCGGCGCCGCTGGTACCTGGTGGCCTGGGACACCGACCGCGAGGACTGGCGGACGTTCCGCGCAGACCGCATCACCCCCACGCCGCCGCACGGACCGCGCTTCGCCCCGCGCCGCCCGCCGGCGGAGGACCTGGCGGCCTACGTCTCGCGCGGCGTGTCCACCACCGCCTATGCCGAGCAGGCCACCGTGCTGCTGCGCGTGCCGCTGGAGGTGGCCGCGGAGAAGGTCCCTCCGGCGGTGGGGACGCTGGAGGCGGTCGACGGCGGCAGCTGCCTGCTGCGGACCGGCGCGCACACCCTCGACGTGATGGTCGTGCACGTCGTGCTGTTGGGCTTCGACTTCGAGGTGCGCGAGCCGCCGGAGCTCGTGGAGCGGATGCGCGAGGTCAGGGACCGGTTGTCCCGGGCGCTTCCGCCGTCTGCGGAGCGGTGACCTTGGCCACCTCCGGGTGGTGCAGGTCGAAGGCGGGCGACTCGGAGCGGATCCGGGGCAGGGCCAGGAAGTTGTGCCGCGGCGGCGGGCAGCTCGTGGCCCACTCCAGGGAGCGGCCGAAGCCCCACGGGTCGTCGACCCCGACGGGCTTGCCGTACTTGGCGGTCTTCCAGATGTTGTAGAAGAACGGCAGGTTGGACAGGCCGAGCAGGAACGCGCCGATGGTCGACACCGTGTTGAGGGCCGTGAAGCCGTCGGCCGCCAGGTAGTCGGAGTAGCGCCGGGGCATGCCCTGGGCGCCCAGCCAGTGCTGGACGAGGAAGGTGAGGTGGAAGCCCATGAACAGCGTCCAGAAGTGCACCTTCGCCAGCCGCTCCTCCAGCATCCTGCCCGTGAGCTTGGGCCACCAGAAGTAGAAGCCCGCGAAGGTCGCGAACACCACCGTCCCGAACACCACGTAGTGGAAGTGCGCGACGACGAAGTAGGTGTCGGTGACGTGGAAGTCCAGCGGCGGCGAGGCGAGGATCACCCCGGTCAGCCCGCCGAAGAGGAAGCTCACCAGGAAGCCCACCGCCCACAGCATGGGCGCCTCGAACGACAGCGACCCGCGCAGCATGGTGCCGATCCAGTTGAAGAACTTCACGCCCGTGGGCACCGCGATCAGGAACGACATGAAGGAGAAGAAGGGCAGCAGCACCGCCCCCGTGGCGAACATGTGGTGCGCCCAGACCACCACCGACAGGGCCGTGATCGCCATGGTGGCGCCGACCAGCGTCAGGTAGCCGAAGATCGGCTTCCGGGCGAAGACCGGGATGATCTCGCTGATGATGCCGAAGAACGGCAGGGCGATGATGTAGACCTCGGGGTGGCCGAAGAACCAGAACAGGTGCTGCCACAGCAGCGCCCCGCCGCTCGCCGCGTCGAAGACCACGGACGAGAACCGCCGGTCGGCCTCCAGCACCAGCAGCGCCGCCGCCAGCACGGGGAAGGCCAGCAGGATGAGGATCGAGGTGAAGAGCACGTTCCAGGTGAAGACGGGCATCCGGAACATCGTCATCCCGGGGGCGCGCATCCCGATGATGGTGGTCAGGAAGTTCACCGCGCCGAGGATCGTGCCGAAGCCGGAGAGCGCCAGCCCCATGATCCACATGTCGGTGCCGATGCCGGGGGAGCGCACCATGCTGCTCAGCGGGGCGTAGCCGGTCCAGCCGAAGGTGGCGCCGCCCTGCGGCATCAGCAGGCTGGAGACGACGATCAGGCCGCCGAAGAGGTACAGCCAGTACGCGAACATATTGAGCCGGGGGAAGGCCACGTCCGGCGCGCCGATCTGCAGCGGCATGATCGCGTTGGCGAAGCCCGCGAAGGCGGGGGTCGCGAAGAGCAGCAGCATGATCGTGCCGTGTGCCGTGAAGGCCTCGTTGAACGACTCGTTGGTCATCAGCTGCAGGCCGGGCCGGGCCAGCTCGGCCCGCATCAGCATCGCCAGCAGCCCGCCCCCGAGGAAGAAGGCGAACGAGGTGATCAGATAGAGGTTGCCGATCGTCTTGTGGTCGGTCGTGGTGAGCCAGTCGATCACGATCCGGCCCGGTCGGCGCTCCCGCACCGGCCCGGTGGTCGCCTGCGCGGTGTCCGTCCCCATCTGCGCTCCCTCGATGTCACCTTCGACGGGCTTTCGGGCTCACGCCATGATGCTCGCCCCGGGCCCCGTCGCGCGAGGGTGCCTCCTGGGGTCCGGGGGGCGGGCGCGGTCGGTCCGGCCAATCGGAATTCTTTATTCCGGATGTTTCCGGGGGAGGCTATTCCAGTGACCGTGAACACGGATCCGCAATATCCCGCGCGCCCGGTGTGCGGTCATTTCCGATGCGATCCCGGGCGATTTCGGCGGACCCCCCGAAAAGATGTCGCGCATTTCCCGCCGGGGATTCGTGAAGACGCTCCGCACGAGCCCGTAATCCCCGTAGGGGTGAAGAGTTCCACGGCAAACCACAACGGGTTCTCTGTGACAGAAGTGTGACCGCCGGGGGACGGCGGGGCCCCGCCCAGCGCGCTCCGGCCGCCCGGACTCCGCTTCCGCCCGGTGACGGGGCGGCCTACGGTGACGGGCATGGCACCTCTACCGAACCTCCCCGCCGATCCCGACGACGACCCCGCCGCCTACGTCGGCCTCCCCACGGCCGCCGCGGCCGAGCGGGCCCGCGCCCGCGGCTGGGCCACCGTGCGGGCGCTCGCGCCCGGCACCGTCGTCACCATGGAGTACCGGGCGGGCCGGCTGAACTTCGAGGCCCAGGACGGCATCGTCAAACGCTGCTGGAAGGGGTGACGGCACCCGCACGCACGACGGCGGCCCCGGAACCCCTCCGAAGGGGTTCCGGGGCCGCCGTTCCGCACGGGGAAGCGGGCCGTCAGCCGCCGACCGTCCGGCCGCGGCCCGCGGCCGGGCCCAGCGGGCTGGTGCGCGGCGCCCGGTCGGGGTTCGGCGGGCGGCGGCTGCCGGTCGGCGTGACCGGCGTCCGCTCGGAGCGGGCCGTGTGCGGCCTCGCCGGCAGGTGGGGACGCCCCTCGGAGCCCCGCGCGCTCGCCGAGCGGCTCCCGACGCCCACCGGCTCGCGGGCCGGCTGCTGGTCGTCGGCGGGGGAGCGCGGCGCGCCCACGGCCACCGGAGCGACCGGCGCGACCGGGGCGGGCACGAGCACGGCGCGCTCGCGCACCCGGCGCCACAGGGCCAGCAGCCAGGCCTCGGCGCGGGCCATCGGCGCCTCGAACCACGGCAGCGCGAGCAGCACCAGCAGCCCGGCCGTCCAGCCGAGGGTCACGTCGCTCATCCAGTGCGTACCGAGGTAGACCGTGGTCATGCCGACGCCCAGTGCGAGGAGCGCGGCGATCACCGAGGCCACCCGGCGGGTGCGCGGCGTGGTGGCCAGATAGGCCAGGACGCCCCAGGTCACCACGGCGTTGGCGGTGTGCCCGGAGGGGAATATGTCGCCGCCCGCGAACATCTCGTTCGAGCCGATCGAGGTGGCGTAGTGCGGACCGAGCCGGCCCATGCCGATCTTCGCCGCGCCCACGGTCGCGTTGAGCAGCAGCAGCGAGGTGCCGAGGACCAGCAGCGGCCGCAGCGTGCCCAGCTTGTAGGTGCGCCAGCCCAGCCAGGCGGCGACCGCGACGGCCGTCGGGCCGCGCTGGCCCAGGACCACGAAGTAGTCGAGGAAGGTGTGGATCTCCGGCCACTGCTTGTACGGCCGGAAGAGCATGACCTGCCAGTCGAACCGCACCGGCCAGGACGTGGTGAGCACGCCGACCACGATCGCCAGGTAGACCACGGAGGTCGCCACGAAGATCCCGAGGCGGGTCCGGGTCATCCGCGGCCGCACGGGCTCGGTCGGGCGCTCCTCCGCTTGGACGAGCTCGTCGTTGGTACGCACTCAATCGACGTTACATTGAGTGACAGGAAGCTTCGGCCGATCGGGCCTGTTTGTGATGACGATGTGATGTGGAATGCGTCTCAACCATGACGTGCGCCACATGGGATTCCCCGGGGCAACTCCCGCCCAGGAAATTCCCGGGCCGCTCCGAGTAGCTGTCCGGGCCCTATTTCCCGCCTTTGCCGGCCTTCGTTTATCGGGGATTGGCCGTGCCGTTCCGCTACGTTTTCCCGCGGTCCCGGGAGGGTGCCGGGCGGTCGTCCGGGAAAACGATCACGGGGGGCCGGAGCCGTGCAGCCAGAACGCCCCGTACACCGCGGACACCAGCACCACGGCGCTCACCGTCAGCACCGCCCGTACCCTCCGTGTCCGCGCGAGGGCCACCGCGAGCGGCAGCAGCAGCGGGAAGGCCGGCATCATCAGGCGCGGCTTCGAGCCGAAGTACCCCTTCGCCGTCAGCGCCAGCAGCAGCACGGCGCCCGCGTACCCCAGCAGCGGCAGCGGCTGGCGCTGCCGCACGCACGCCGCGTACAGCCACAGCACCAGGCCCACGCCCACCAGCAGGCCGAGCCCCGCGGGGAAGGCCGGGCCGAAGAGGCGCTGTGCGACGAAGGAGCCGAAGGCCAGCCCGCCGTCGAAGCCGTTGCCCCAGCCGCCCTGGACGTCCAGGTAGCCCGTGGGGCTGCCGGTCCGCACGCCGACCCAGGCGAAGTACGCGAGCCAGCCCAGCGGCGCGAGCACCGCGCCCAGCAGCATCGGGAACAGCTCCTGCCGCTCCGGCCGCCCCCCGCGCCGCAGCGCGGCCAGCACGCCCAGCCACACGGCCAGGACCACGGCCGCCCCCACCGGGCGCGTCAGCCCGGCCAGCGCCGCGAAGGAGCCCGCCCACACCCAGCGCCCGGTGAGCACCGCGTACAGGCTCCACGCCGCCAGCGCCGTGAACAGCGACTCCGAATACGCCATCGACTGCACGATGCCGACCGGCAGCGCGGCCCACAGCGCCACGAGCGCCACCCCCGCCCGCCGGCCGTACAGCCGCTCCCCGATCAGGAAGACCACCCACGCCGCGAGCAGTGAGGACAGCGCGGTCACCACCAGGCCCGCGTCCGCGGCCGACAGCGGGAAGGCCGCCGACAGGCCGCGTTCCAGCCAGGGAAGCAGCGGGAAGAAGGCAAGGTCCGAGTGGACCTTCCCGCCCGGCAGGTGAAGGGTGTAGCCGTAGCCGTCCTCGGCGATGCGCGCGTACCAGAGGGAGTCCCAGCGCGCCGAGAGCAGCTGGTGCGGGCTCTTGCCCGCGAAGTGTCCCCACAGCGCGAGCACCGCGATCCCCAGCGCCCGCACCGCCGCGTAGACCAGCAGGGCGGGCAGCGCGCGGCGCAGCGCGCCACGCACCCGGCGGGCGGCGGGGGGCCGGTCCGCCCCGGCGCCCGTACCGGCGGGAGAAACAAGATCAGTCACCGATCAATTGTCCAGCATGCGCGGAGCGCCTCCACGATCGGCCCGGACGGTGACGGAGCACACGGATCCGTGCCCGGGACTCGCGTACTCTGTCGAGTCACTCGCCCACGACGATTCCCCCGGCCTCCCCCCGGGCGGCACCCCAGGCCCGCAGTCCCCAGGGCCGGCGGGCGGACGGCGAGCGCACGACACGGAGGTGTGAATGTCCGGGACGACCACGGCCGGCCCGCCGCGGGCCGACGGCGTCCCCCGGCAGCGGTACCGGCGCGGACAGCGGCAGCGGCCGCCGTACGGGCCGGGCGCCGGCGCCGGGGCCAACCGCTGGACCGTCCTCGTCGTCCTGTGCGTCAGCCTGCTCCTCGTCGCCGTCGACGCCACCGTCCTGCACGTCGCCGTCCCGGCCGTCACCGAGGACCTGCGGCCCGGCGCGATGCAGCTGCTGTGGATCGTCGACGTCTACCCGCTGGTGTGCGCCTCGCTGCTGATCCTCTTCGGCACCCTCGGCGACCGCGTCGGCCGCCGCCGGGTGCTGCTGCTGGGGTACGGGCTCTTCGGCGCGGCCTCCGCGCTCGCGGCGTTCGCCCCCACCCCCGAGGTGCTCGTCGGGGCCCGCGCGCTGCTCGGCGCCGGCGGCGCGATGATCATGCCGGCGACGCTGTCGATCCTCCGCCAGGTCTTCCCCGACCGGCGCGAGCGGGCCCTCGCCGTCGGCGTGTGGAGCGCGGTCGCCGCGGTGGGCGCCGCGGTCGGGCCGCTGCTCGGCGGCTTCCTCCTCGAACACTTCTGGTGGGGATCGGTCTTCCTCATCAACCTCCCGCTCATGGCCGCCGCGCTGCCGGTCGGGCGCTGGCTGCTGCCCGAGTCGACCGGTCCCCGCGACGGGCCCTGGGACGTCACCGGCGCGCTCATGGCCGCGTTCGGGCTGTTCGGGCTCGTCCTCGGCGTGAAGCGGGCCGGGGCCGGCGAGGCGCTCAGCCTCGGCACGGTCGTGCCGGGGGCCGTCGGAGCGGCCCTGCTCGTCCTCTTCGTCCGCCGGCAGCGCCGGCGCACCCACCCGCTCGTAGACCTGCGGATGTTCGCCCGGCCCGCCTTCGGCACGTCCGTCGGGTGCATCGTGCTGGCCATGCTCGCGCTCGTCGGGCTGGAGCTCATAGCCGCCCAGTACCTGCAGCTCGTCCTCGGGCTCTCCCCGCTCGAGACCGGCCTGCGGCTGCTGCCGCTCACGCTCGCCGCGATGGCCGCCGGGCTCGTCGGCTCCCGGATGCTGCAGCGGCTCGGCCCGCGGACGATGGTCGCCCTCGGCTTCGTCCTGACCGCCGCGGCGGTCGCCTCGCTCACCGCGATGGGGCTGCAGGACCGCCCCGGGGTACTCGTCGCCTGCTTCGTCCTGCTCGGCTTCGGCCTCGAAACCACGCTCTTCGGCGCCTACGAGTCGATGCTCAGCGAGGCGTCCGCCGAGTCCGCGGGCGGCGCCGCGGCCATCGGCGAGACCTCCTACCAGCTCGGCGCCGGCATCGGCATCGCCCTGCTGGGCAGCGTCATGAACGCCGCGTACGCGCCCGGCGTCGACTCCGTCCCCGGCGTGCCCAGCGCGGCGGGCGCCTCCGCGAGCCACTCCCTCGGCGAGGCCTACGACGTCGCCTCCCGGCTGGGGGGACCCGCGGGGGAGGCCCTGCGGGTCGCGGCGCGGGACGCCTTCGTGCACGGCCTGCACGTGACGCTGGCGCTGAGCGCGTGTCTGCTGCTGGCGGGGGCGGTCGCCGCGCTGCGCCTGCCGCGGGCGATGGAGTGCGGGGCGGATGCGCCTGCGGTGCCTGCCGCGGCCCCGGCTCCGGCCCCGGCCGAGGAGGGCTCGGCACCGCCGGTCACGTAGCGGTCGGTTGTCCGCCGCGGCGGGAGAAGGGCTCCGGCCCCACCCTTTCCCCAACCCTTTCCCCCTTTCCCGGGGGCAAGCCCCCCGGCCCCCCTGGACTCGGCCGGTTACCCGGCCGTAGCGTGCTGGCGAAGCGAAAGACGATCACATTCGCCCGCACCCCGCCGGAGGCAGCCGTGTTCGACCCGCACGATCCCCTCGGGATCGAGGACCTGCTCAGCCCCGAGGACCTCGCCGTCCGCGACACCGTCCGCCGCTGGGCCGCCGACCGCGTCCTGCCGCACATCGCGCAGTGGTACGAGGCAGGCGAGCTGCCCGGTGTCCGGGAGCTCGCCCGCGAGCTCGGCGCGATCGGCGCCCTCGGCATGCAGCTCAGCGGCTACGGCTGTGCGGGCGCGAGTGCCGTTCAGTACGGCCTGGCCTGCCTGGAGCTGGAGGCCGCCGACTCCGGCATCCGCTCCCTGGTCTCCGTCCAGGGCTCCCTCGCGATGTACGCGATCCACCGCTTCGGCTCCGAGGAGCAGAAGCAGCAGTGGCTGCCGGCGATGGCGGCGGGGGAGACCATCGGCTGCTTCGGCCTGACGGAGCCGGACCACGGCTCGGACCCGGCCGGCATGCGCACGTACGCCAAGCGCGACGGCGGCGACTGGGTGCTGACGGGCCGCAAGATGTGGATCACCAACGGCTCGGTCGCCGGCGTCGCCGTGGTCTGGGCCCGGACCGACGACGGCATCAGGGGCTTCGTCGTGCCCACCGACAGCCCCGGCCTGTCCGCGCCGGAGATCCGGCACAAGTGGTCGCTGCGCGCCTCCGTCACCAGCGAGCTGGTCCTGGACGAGGTGCGGCTGCCCGCGGGCGCCGTCCTGCCGGAGGTCACCGGGCTGCGCGGCCCGCTGAGCTGCCTGAGCCACGCCCGCTACGGCATCGTCTGGGGATCGATGGGCGCGGCGCGCACGAGCTTCGAGACCGCCCTCGACTACGCGCGCACGCGCGAGCAGTTCGGCCGGCCGATCGGCGGCTTCCAGCTCACCCAGGCCAAGCTCGCGGACATGGCGGTCGAGCTGCACAAGGGGATCCTGCTGGCGCACCACCTCGGGCGGCGCATGGACGCGGGGAGCCTGCGTCCGGAACAGGTGAGCTTCGGCAAGCTCAACAACGTCCGGGAGGCGATCGAGATCTGCCGGACCGCGCGGACGATCCTCGGCGCGAACGGGATCTCCCTGGAGTACCCGGTGATGCGGCACGCCACGAACCTGGAGTCCGTGCTGACGTACGAGGGAACGGTGGAGATGCACCAGCTGGTGCTGGGCAAGGCGCTCACCGGCCTCGACGCCTTCCGGTAAGCCCTCGCCCCGGCACGGCTTCGCCGTGGCCGTGAAACTCAGCTCTGGTTGAAGAAGCCGCCGTTCGCCCGCCCCCTCGGCTCCCCGCTGACCACCATGTAGTCGGCGGGGGTCAGCAGGAACACGCGGTTGGCCACGCGCTCGATGGAGCCGCGCAGCCCGAACGTCAGCCCGGCGGCGAAGTCCACGACGCGCTTGGCGTCGTTGGGCTCCATGCCGGTGAGGTTGACGATCACCGGTACGCCGTCGCGGAAGAGCTCGCCGATGCCGCGGGCGTCGCGGAAGCCGTCGGGGGTGACGGTGGCGATGCGCGTGCCCTGTTCCTGTGCGGCCTCGTCCGCCACCCGCACCTTGGGGTTGGTGACCCAGGCGTCACCGGGCTCGGGTCCCTCGGCGTACTCGTCGTCGTAGTAGCGCTCGTCATCGCTGTCGTCGACGAGGCCGAGCCAGGCACTCGCCTTGCGCACCGATCCCATGGACGCCTCCTCTCACACGCGGGGTGTTCCGTCCGCTTCTCTATCGTCGTCCATGATGCGGATGGTGTGCCAAGTGGATAGCCGCCGGACGAGCATTTCGTGACGCATCTGGTGCAAACCGGTTGGCGGTGCGTCAGAAACCCCGCAGGCCCCTTGTAGCGCCCTGGACCTGGGCATATGCGGTTACGGCGGGCGATCGGGGGGCGCGGGGCGGGCCCCGGTCGGGTCGGGTGGTCAGGTGTTTAGGATGCCCGGGTCCATTCACACCACACACGGGGGCTGGGTTTTGTTCGGGATCATAAGGCCATGTCGGCATCGGTTGTCAGAGGCCATGCGCACGGAATGGATGGCGCATCTGTGCGGACTGTGCCTCGCGCTGCGCGGCGACCACGGACAGTTCGCGCGCGCGGCCACCAACTACGACGGTCTGGTCATCTCGGTCCTGGTGGAGGCGCAGTCACCGGCGGACGAGGGCGCCAACTCCTGGCGCCGCACGGCCGGACCGTGCCCGCTGCGCGGCATGCGCACCGCTTCCGTGGCCAAGGGTGAGGGCGCGCGCCTGGCCGCCTCGGTCTCGCTGGTGCTGGCCTCGGCGAAGATGCGCGACCATGTCGCCGACGGCGACGGCGTGTTGAAGCGCCGGCCGGTCGCCGCGGCGGCGCGCCGCGTGGCGGCGAAGTGGGACCGGGCCGGTGCCCGTACGGGAGCGGACCTCGGTTTCGACACCGCCGTCCTGGTCGACGCGGTCGAACGGCAGGCCGGCGTCGAGGCGCTGGCCGGTCCGGGGACGTCGCTGCTGGCGGTGACGGAGCCCACCGAGACGGCCACCGCGGCGGCCTTCGGCTACACCGCCGTGCTCGCCGGGCGGCCGGGCAACAAGGAGCCCCTGGAAGAGGCGGGCAGGCTCTTCGGGCGGCTCGCGCACCTGCTGGACGCCGTGGAGGACATGGCGGAGGACGCGGAGACCGGTGCGTGGAACCCCGTCGCCGCGACCGGCACCGACCTCGCCGAGGTGCGCCGGCTGTGCGACGACGCGGTGCACGGCGTCCGTCTGGCGCTGCGCGAGGTCGACTTCGCCAGCAAGAGCCAGAGCAGGCTCGCGCACGTCCTGCTCGCGCACGAGCTGGAGCGTGCCGTCGACCGGGCGTTCGGCACGACGAGTTGCGGGCACGCCGGGCACGGCGAGCACGCCGGGCACGGCGAAATAACGGGTGATGCGGGGCATAGCGGGCATTCCGGGGCGGAGGGTCACGCCGGGCATGTCGCGCTCCAGGACGGCGCGCCGCACGGGGCGTTCGGGCCGCCGCCGGTCATGCCGCCGGACCAGATGCCGCCCGGCCGGATGCCCCCCGGCGCGCCGCCCGAGCCGCCGCGGCGGGGGAGGCGGCGCGGGCTGCTGGCCGGCTGCGCGGTGTGGGCCACGCTTTTCTGCACGTGTCAGGTCTGCTGCCGGGATCCGTACTTCGACCCCTGGGACGGTCAGCAGCGTGAGGGCTGGTGCCACAAATGCGAGTGCGACAACTGTGATTGCAGCGGCTGTGGCGATTGCTGCAACTGCTGTGAATGCTGCGGTGACTGCGACTGCGGTTGTGACTGCGGCTGTTGAGTACGAGTGAGTACGAGTGAGTACGAGGGTGCGCCCCGTAGAACAGCGTGGTGCGAGGGGAGGGTGCGGCGGAACGCCACGGATGTGAAGGCGTAAGGGGGCGCCGCGCGCCGAGCGCGGTCAGCCCCGGGGGGTACCCGGAAGAGGTGCACGGGAGCCCGGACACGATGCGGACCACACCCGACCGAAGTCGATGTGGTCCCGGGTGACCAGCCGTTGCCCTGGGTGCATGGGCCAAGTGGAACAGCCTTCCGTTTCCGCGTCAACCGTGCTGAGACGGCCTGCCCACAGTGTGGACAGGAGTGCGGGCACGGCTTGACAGTTGGCCAGGGCACGCGAATAGCCTCGGAGTTCGGCCGTGCTGAGGGGCGCGGCCGGATGATGCGTCCGTGCGCCCCCGTGCGTCCGCTGCGCGCGATGTGAAGGCACCTTCCCGTGTCCGATCCCGTATCCACGGAGCCTTCGCATGCCCCTGTCCGCGTCCGCACCCATCCGGCCCCTGCACCTGGCCGTGAGCATCGACCGCCCCGGCGTCCGGGACGCCGGGCCCTACGTCCGCGCCGCGCAACTCGCCGAGCGCGGCAGGCTCGACTTCGTCACCCTCGGCGACACCCTCGGCCCGCCGAGGCGCGGCGAGAGCCGCCTCGACGCGCTCGCCGTCCTCGCCCGCGTCGCGCCCGCCACCGAACGCATCGGCCTGGTCCCCACCGTCACCACCACCCGCACCGAACCGCTCCACCTCTCCACCGCCCTCTCGACCCTCGACTGGGTCAGCGGCGGCCGCGCCGGCTGGACCGTGGAGGTCTCCGGCACCGAGGCCGCGGCGCGCCACTTCGGCCGCCGTGCCGCTGCCCCCGCCGACCTGTGGCGCGAGGCCGCGGCCGTCGCCGACGCCGCCGCCGGACTCTGGGACGGCTGTGCGCCCCGGTCCCCGCAGGGCCGGCCGGTGACCGTCGTCGACGCCACCCGCCTGCTGCCCCGCGCGGCCGCCGCCCGCCACGCCGACGTCGCCTACGTCCGCACCGGCCCCGCGCCCGCCCCCGGAGCCGTCCGCGCCGCCCGCGACGACCTGCACGCCCGGTTGCGCGCCCTCGGCCGCGATCCCGGCCGGATCGTCGTCCTCGCCTCCCTGCCCGTGGCGCTGTACGCGGCCGCCGACGCCGTCGCCCTCGCCGAGCTGGCCGGCTCCTGGTGGGCCGACGGCGTGATCGACGGCTTCCACTTCCGGCCGCGGGACCCCGACCGGGACCTCGCCCTGCTGGTCGACGGGACCGTGCCCGTGCTCCAGCACCGCGGCCTGCTGCGCTCCTTCTATCCCGGCGGCACGCTCCGCGAGCACCTGTGCCTGCCGCGCCCCGCCCACCCCTACGCAGCCGAAAGGAGGCCCGCATGACCGCCCCCGGGGCACACCGGCCCCAGCAGATGCACCTGGCCGCCCACCTCCCCGGAGCCGGCGGCACGGACGGCTTCGCGGCCTTCCGCCGCCTCGCCGGCACCGCCGAACGCGGCCTCTTCGACTTCCTCCTCCTCGACGAGGACCCGCGGTTGCACGAGCACCGGGGCCGGAGCGGCGACTCGGCCGCCGGCGACCCGGACGCCGTCGTCCGTCCCGAGCCGGTCACCGTGCTCAGCGCCCTGGCCGCCGTCACGGAGCGGATCGGCCTCGCGGCCGGCCTCGGCACCACGTGCCGTCAGCCGTACACACTGGCGCGGCGCGTCGCCTCCCTCGACCACCTCAGCGGCGGGCGGGCCGCCTGGAACGCCGTCGCCTCCGGCGAAGGCGGCGGCCGCCCCGACCGGGCCGGGGCCCGCGCCCGCACCGCCGAGTTCGCCGCCACCGCGCGCGAGCTGTGGGACTCGTGGACGCCCGAGGGCGTGCCGCGCCCCTTCGCCCACCACGGGCGGCACTTCTCCCTCTCCGGCACCTTCGACGTGCCCCGCAGCCCGCAGGGCCGGCCGGTCGTCATCCGGGCCGGGGACTCCGAAGAGGACAGGGAGTTCGCGGCCTGCGCCGCCGACGTGATCCTCACCCGGCACGGCACGCGGGAGGCCGGGCGGGCCTTCCGCGCCGACGCCGGACGGCGGCTCTCCGCGTACGGCCGGCTCCCCGGCGACCTGAAGGTCATGCGGGGAGTGACACCGGTCCTCGGGGACACCGACGCCGAGGCCCGGGAGAGGGCGGCCGGGCTCCGCAGACCGCCGGTCCCGCCGCCCGCCGCCGTCCTCGCCGGCACCCCCGCGGCAGTGGCCGCCCGGCTGGAGGAGTGGGTCACCGCGGGGGCCGCCGACGGCTTCGTCCTCGTCCCCCACCCCGACGCCGGAGGGCTCGGCGAGTTCGTCGACCGTGTGGTGCCCCTGCTGCAGGAGCGTGGCGCGTTCCGTACGGAGTACACGGGCGCGACGCTGCGCGAACACCTCGGGCTGCCGCTGCCCGTATGGAAGAGTTGACGGACATGAGCACGGACACGGGCAACGACGCACGGCAGCAGTGGAAGACGTGGCACGAGGAGCGCACGGAGGCGGTCTCCGCACCGTACGGGCCGCTTGCGCTCACCGGGACCCACTGGCTCGCCGACGCCTCCGAGGGGCGATTTCCCGCCATCCCCGGGCACTGGGCCGAGGACGGCGACGCCGTGCTGCTGACCGCCACGGCCGCCGACGGGCTGACGGCGGACGGGCGCCCGCTGAACGGTGCGGTCCGGCTCGTCCCCGACAAGGGTGCGGCCGCCGCGGCCCGCGTCGACTACGGCGGACGCAAGCTCGTGGTGATGCGCCGCGAAGGGCTGTGGGCGGTGCGCGTCTTCGACCCCGGCTCGGCCGGGCGGCGGGCGTTCACCGCGATCGACGTCTTCCCGTACGACGAGGACTGGGTGCTCCCGGGGGTCTTCCGCCCCTTCGACAGCAGCCGCAGGGTGACGGTGGAGAACGCGGACGGGCGGGAGCGGGGACTCGGCCTGGACGGCGAACTGTCCTTCACCGCCGCCGGATCCGAGCTCGCGCTGCAGGTGGCCGTCGAGGTGGACGGCACGCTGTGGGCGGTCTTCGCCGACGGTACGAGCGGTGACACCAGCTACCGCTTCCGCTTCCTGCGCACGCCCGCGCCCGGCGTCGACGGACGGGTGACCGTCGACTTCAACGGCGCCCTCCTGCCGCCCTGCGCCTTCGCCGACCACTTCATCTGCCCGTTCCCGCCGCCGGGCAACACCTTGCCCGTCTCGGTCCCGGCGGGGGAGCGGCGCGTGCTGCTCGGCTAGCGATCCCTCGCGGAGCGCCCCGCGCCGTCCGAAAGATGCTCTTGCGGGTCTCGGCGCGGGGCCCGAATACTCCCGAACAGCGCTTGTCAGGGGCACGACGAAAGTGGAATCCCGCGTGCCCGTTCTGGCTGCGCCTCACCGACCCCACTCGGGAGGAAGAACGTGAGGATCAAGCGCACCACCCCCCGCACCGCGACCCGCATCGGCCTCGCCTCCGCCCTCGCCGCCGCGGCCGCCCTCGCCGGCACCGCCGCCCACGCCCAGAGCGGCGGCGCATCGGCCCCCGTCAGACACTCCGCCGCCCAGCTGTCCGCCGCTTCCGCCGCCGTCCAGGCGGCGGACGTCGCCGGCACCGCCTGGGCCGTCGACCAGGACACCGGCACGCTCGTCGTCACCGCCGACTCCACCGTCTCCGCCGCCGCCCTCGCCGGGATCAAGGAGAAGGCCGGCACCGCGGTGGAGGCCATACGCATCGAGCGCACCCCCGGCACGCTGCGCCCCTTCCTCCGCGGCGGCGACGCGATCTACGCCCCGAGCTGGCGGTGCTCGCTCGGGTTCAACGTGCGCAAGGGCAACACCGCCTACTTCCTCACCGCAGGCCACTGCACCGAGGGCAAGCCGCCCTACTACAGCAACTCCGCGCACACCACGAGCATCGGTCCCACCACGGGCACCAGCTTCCCCGGCAACGACTACGGCATCGTGCAGTACACCAACGGCTCCCTCCCGCACCCCAGCGAGGTCAACCTCTACAACGGCCGCACCCAGCGGATCACCGCCGCCGGCAACGCGACCGTCGGCCAGTCCGTGCAGCGCAGCGGCTCCACCACCGGCCTGCACGGCGGCAAGGTCACCGGCCTCAACGCCACCGTCAACTACGGCAACGGCCAGGTCGTCCGCGGACTCATCAAGACGAACGTCTGCGCAGAGCCCGGCGACAGCGGCGGCGCCCTCTTCGCAGGCTCCACCGCCCTCGGCCTCACCTCCGGAGGCAGCGGCAACTGCACGTCCGGCGGAACGACCTTCTTCCAGCCCGTCGGCCCGGCGCTCAAGGCGTACGGAGTGACCATCGGCTGAGGCCCGCCCCGCCGGTCCCGCCGCCCGCCGGCAGGACAGCCCCCGGCCACCGCACCCCGGCCGGGGGCTCGACCCTGCGCCCGATACGGGCATACCGTGGACATAACACCCGGGATGTACGGCAGGGGGCCTGCCATGGTCGAGGAACTGGTGGTGGCAGCGGTCGCCGCGGCGTCCGCCGGGGCGGTGTACGTCACGGCGGCGGCCCGCGTGGTCAAGCAGTACGAACGCGGTGTCGTGCTGCGGCTCGGGCGGCTCCTGCCCGAGATCCGCCCGCCCGGCTTCACCCTGGTCATTCCCGGCGTCGACCGGCTGCGCAAGGTGAACATGCAGATCGTCACGATGCCGGTGCCCGCGCAGGAAGGCATCACCCGCGACAACGTCACCGTGCGGGTCGACGCCGTCGTCTACTTCAAGGTGGTCAACCCCGCCGAGGCGGTCATCGCCGTCGAGGACTACCGCTTCGCCGTCTCGCAGATGGCCCAGACGTCGCTGCGCTCGATCATCGGCAAGAGCGACCTCGACGACCTGCTCTCCAACCGCGAGAAGCTGAACCAGGGCCTGGAGCTCATGCTCGACAGCCCCGCCATCGGCTGGGGCGTGCAGATCGACCGGGTCGAGATCAAGGACGTCTCGCTGCCGGAGACGATGAAGCGGTCCATGTCCCGGCAGGCGGAGGCCGAGCGCGAGCGGCGGGCGCGGGTGATCAACGCGGACGCGGAGCTGCTGGCGTCGAAGAAGCTCGCCGAGGCGGCGGCCACGATGGCCGACCAGCCGTCGGCGCTGCAGCTGCGGCTGCTGCAGACGGTGGTGGCGGTGGCGGCGGAGAAGAACTCCACCCTGGTCCTGCCGTTCCCGGTGGAGCTCCTGCGCTTCCTGGAGCGCTCGGCCCAGCAAGGGCTTGTGCCGCCGGATCCGCCGCGCCGGGCGTCGTCTCCGGCGCCGCCGCCACCGGAGGACGCGGCGGTGGAGGACGCGGCGGTCGAGCCGCCCCGGCCTCCGGAGGAACTCCCCCCGGGCCCGCCGAACCCTTGACGGGCGGCCGCCCCGGCGTCCCCCGCCGCCCACAGCGAACCCGAGGGGGTCACCGCCTGCGGGGCCCTGAGGCCCCGCCCTCTCTGTCCGCCGCGGCGGTGATCGGCCACGACGGTGGAGACCGGCGGTGCCGGAGGGCCCGAGGACGGCCCGGCACCGCCGGTCCGCGCCGTTCGGGGTCTCGCCGTTGCGGCGGGAGAAGGGGGGCGGTGCGGTGCGGTCCGCGGAGTTCGAGGTCTCGACCGCTGGGGTCGCTGTTCCGGTGGGCAACCCCGATGGCGTAACCCGGCGCCGCCGGGCCACCCCGGTGGGCTAAAACGGGGGCGCCGGATGTGCGCGGGGTGGTGGCGGGCAACTCCCCCCGCCCGCGCGCACATCCCCCGCTGGGCGCGCAAAGCGACACGCGCGCACGAGGAGTCCGCCTTGTGCGCGCCCTCCCCGGGTCCGGGATACTCGTTTGGTCGACTTGGCATGGACGCGCCCTCTGTAAAGCAGGAGGCGGCCCATGTCGTACCCCCTCCGGGCCCGCGGTGATCCCGTGGCGGCGCCCAACCCCCACTGGAGGTGCCGAGTTGAAGCGTAGATGGATCTCCGTCCGCGCGGCCCTGGCGGCCGTCGCCACGGCGGCCCTCGCGGCCGTGACCCTCGGCCCGCAGCAGGCCGATGCCTCGCCCGCCCCACCCCCCGCGCTCTCCGCGACCGACGCCGCGGCCGTCGCCCGTACGCTCCCCGCCGGGGCGGAGGACGCGATCGCGGGTTCGTACTACGACTCCGCTCTCGGCAGGCTCGTCGTCAACGTCACGGGCGGGAAGGCCGCCGGCCTGGTCCGCGCGGTGGGCGGGCAGCCGCGCGCCGTCCGCAACTCCCGGGCCGAGCTCGACGCGGCGAAGGCCACCCTCGACGCGGGCGAGGCGATCCCCGGCACCACCTGGGGGACGGACCCCTCCCTCAACCGGGTCGTCGTGACCGCCGACCCCACGGTTACCGGTGCGAAGCTGACGCGGCTGAAGGAGTCCGTCCGGTCCCTCGGGGACGCCGTGCTGGTGAAGAGGACGTCCGCGAAGCTCACCCGGTACATCGCGGGCGGCGATGCGGTCTTCGGCTCCCGCCACCGCTGTTCGCTGGGCTTCAACGTCAAGCGGGCCGGCAAGCCGGACGCTTTCGTCACGGCCGGGCACTGCGGCAAGGCCGAGGCCGCCTGGGCCGCCACCAACGGCGGCCCGGTGATCGCGAACACCGAGAACGCGGTCTTCCCCGTCCATGACTACGCCCTCGCGACGTACGCCGCCACCGGCGCTCCCGCACATCCGAGCGCCGTGAACCTCTACAACGGCTCGCAGCAGTCCATCACCGCCGCCCGTGACGCGGTCGCGGGCGAGACGGTCCGGCGCAGCGGGTCCACCACCGGCGTCAAGAGCGGCACCGTCAAGCGCACCGGCGTGACCGTCAACTACCCGGAGGGCCAGGTCACCGGCCTGACCGAGACCACCGCCTGCGCCGAGCCCGGCGACAGCGGCGGCTCCTACTTCTCCGGCACCGACGCCCTGGGAATCCTCTCCGGCGGCAGCGGGGACTGCACCAGGGGCGGAATGACGTACTTCCAGCCCGTGACGGCGGTCCTCGCGGCGTACAACGCGACTCTCGGCGGCTCCTGACCGGCCCGGCCCGCAGACGAGGGCGGCCCCCGGACACACCTCCACGGTGTCCGGGGGCCGCCTCGCGTTCAGCCGCTCTGCGGGGGGTTTCAGAACTCGAAGAGCGTGCCCTTGCCCGCCTTCGCCTCGCACGGGTTCGCGAAGGTGTGCTCGAAGCGCACCCGCTGGCCCTCCCACACGCCGTCGGCGGTGACGACGCTCGGGTTCCACTCCCTGGTGCAGGCCGTACCGGACTTGATGGTGGTGACCTTCTTGAGGTCACCGCCGGCCGCGCGGAGCGCCGCGCAGGCGCCCTTCGCGTCCGGGTGCGTGCCCGTCGCCTTGGGGAAGCAGGTCAGGGTCACCGCGCGGTCGACCGAGGCCTCGGCGGAGTTCGCACCGTGACCGACGGTCAGGACCAGGGCGGAGGAGGCGTAGAGACTCTGCGTCTGTGCTGCGGGGACAGGGGCGGGTGTGGCGCTCGCGGTCGTCGTTCCGGCGGCCAGGAGGCCGCCGCCCAGTGCGAGCGCGGCGCCCATCGCGATGCCCCCAGTGATGTACCGCATTCCGAACACTCCCTTGCTCGTGGCTGCAGATAACGGACGGAAGTCTTACCCAAGTTGAGCATGAACGCACATGGATCGAACACTTTCAGTCGCTGGTTGAAAACTGTCGGTAGTGGCCGAATCTCATGTGAGGCACGTCTCATACGAGACGGGAGGGAAGTGGTCCGGCTTTCATCTGTGCCCGATTGGGGCCAATTGCGGCGATTTAATGTTACAGGGACATTGACCAGGGAAGATTCCTTGTAATCCTTGATGAATTATCAAAACTGCCTTTAAAAAGATGGTTTGCGGCTACCTAATTCGTTGGATCTAATGATCCGCAACCCGGGGCGGGAGACCCCCGCAGACCGGCCGAAAAGAGGCCCGCCGTGTGACCAACCGGCGGCCGGAGCGATTCAGGAGCGCGGCAGCAAATGGCCGAAGTGCACTCAGGGGGACCCCTCGAAGCGCCCTCTCAGAGGTCCCTGAAGGCCCCCTCCCGCGGGCCCCTCGCCACCGCCTGCCGCGCCTTCCGCCGCGACCGCACGGGCATGGCCGCCCTCGCCACCGTGCTGTTCTGCGCCCTCCTCGCGGCGGCTGCGCCCCTGGTCACGGCCCTGTACGGGAAGAATCCCACCGAGCACTACGGCCAGCGCGACGCCGGACTGCTCAGCGCCGAGGGCCTGCCGGTCCTGCCCAACGGCGGCATCTCCGCCGACCACTGGTTCGGCATCGAACCCGGCCTCGGCCGCGACGTGCTCGCCCAGCTCCTGTACGGCATGCGCACCTCGCTGCTGGTGGCCCTCGCCTCCGTCGCCGTGATCGCCGTGGCCGGAGTCGTCCTCGGGGTGACCGTCGGCTATCTCAGCGGTCTCGCCGACCGGGCCTTCACTTTCGTATGCAATGTGCTGCTCGGTTTTCCGACACTTCTGCTTCTCCTCGCGCTCAGCCCGGTCATCCGGACGCGCTTCGTCGGCCCCGGTGAGAATGAGCCCGCCTGGATGCAGTTCACCTCCCTCATCCTGGTGTTCTCGGCCTTCGGCTGGGTGCCGCTCGCGATGGTCCTGCGCACGTCCGTACGGGCCCTGCGCGAGCGCGAGTTCGTCGAAGCGGCGCGGGCCGTCGGGGCGAGCCGCCGGCACATCGTGCTGCGCGAACTCCTGCCCAAC
Source organism: Streptomyces sp. URMC 124 (assembly GCF_051386455.1). Lineage (NCBI taxonomy): Bacteria > Bacillati > Actinomycetota > Actinomycetes > Kitasatosporales > Streptomycetaceae > Streptomyces > Streptomyces sp. URMC 124. The sequence continues at coordinate 6,175 of NZ_JBPQTS010000023.1, read as the reverse complement.
GTCTGGGCCCCCGTGCTCGTGCACGTCACGCTCGCCGTCCCCGGCATCGTCACCGCCGAGGCCGCGCTGTCCTTCCTCGGCGTCGGCATCGACGAGCCGATCCCCGACTGGGGCCGCATGATCTCCCGCGGCTCCGAAGTCTTCTACGACGACCCGACCTACATGGTCTTCCCCGGCGTCGCGATCCTCGTCTTCGTCCTCGCGTTCAACCTGCTCGGGGACGCGGTTCGCGATGCGCTCGATCCGCGGATCGTGCGCTGAGCCTCACAGCCTGCTGGTCGCGCCCGCGCGGCGGAGCCGCAAACCGGCACAGCCCCGCGCCCCTGACGGGGCGTACCCACCCTGTCGATCAACGGAGTTCCCCCATGGTCCGAATCAGCCCGCGCACCGCAGCCCTTCCGGCGCTCGTCACCGCCGCCGCCCTGCTGATGTGCTCCTGCTCGGCCGGTGCCGGAGCGGAGGGCGGGGCCAAGGGGAAGGGCGAGGCCGCAGCCAAGAGCGGTCAGCGGCTCACCGCCACGCTCGGCACCGCCGAGGACAGCAAGGGCCCGGCCCCGGCGGTCGAGGGGGCCCGGACCGGCGGCACGATCCGCATCGCCAACGCCAACGACTACGGCCACCTCGACCCGCAGAAGATCTACGCGGGCGAGTCGTACAGCACGTCCCTGCTGTGGGGGCGGCAGCTGACCCAGTATCAGGTGGTGGGCGGCAAGCCCAGGCTCGTCGGCGACCTCGCCACCGACACCGGGCGGTCCTCCGACGGCGGCCGCACCTGGACGTACGAGCTCAAGGACGGGATCACCTGGGAGGACGGCGAGCCCATCACGTCCGAGCACGTCAAGTACGGCATCGAGCGGACCTTCGCCCCCGGCTTCGAACTGGGCCCCACCTACTGGCCCGAGTGGCTCACCGGCTCCGAGGACCGCACCGCCGCCGTCGGGAAGTACGCGGGCCCCGAGCACGGCGACCTCGACGCCATCGAGACGCCCGACGCCAAGACGATCGTCTTCCACTTCCCGCAGCCGCAGGCCGACGTGCCCTACATGGCCGCCCAGTCCTCCTCGTCCCCCGTCCGCAAGGACAAGGACACCGGCACCGGCTACGACACCCGCCCCTTCGCCACCGGCCCCTACCGGATCGCCGAGCACAAGCAGAACCAGAGCCTGACCCTGGAGCGCAACCCGCACTGGAAGCCGGAGACCGACCCCATCCGCCACCAGTACGCGGACCGCTTCGAGTTCACCTTCGGCAAGAAGATCCTCAACACCGCGCAGGAGGTCCTCAACGGGCGCGGCAGCGGACCGGACACCCTCTCCACCAAGAGCGAGGTGCCGCCGGAGCTCTACGCCGAGGCCCGCCGCGACCCGGGCAAGAAGGACCTCCTCGTCGCCGGCAGCCAGGGCGCCTACACCAGCGACCTCTACATCAAGAACAGCCGCGTCACCGACCCCGAGGTCCGCAAGGCCATCCACTACCTCTTCCCGCGCGAGCAGGCCCGCCAGGTCCTCGGCGGCCCCCGCCTCGGCGACTTCGCCACCACGCTCTCCTCGCCCGCCGTCGTCGGCTGGAAGAAGTACGACCTCTACCCCGTCGCGCCCGCCGGGAACGTCGAGAAGGCCAAGGAGCACCTGGCGAAGGCCAAGACCAAGGTCGACACGCTCACGTACGCGTACGAGAGCGACGCGCCCGAGAAGGACCGGCTCGCCCAGGTCCTCGTCGAGGCCTTCGCCAAGGCGGGCATCAAGCTCGTCACCAAGCCGCTGGAGAAGGCCGCCTTCACCAACGAGGTCTTCCGCGGGCCGGCCCCCTACGACCTGTGGCTGTCCACCAACTCCGTCGACTGGCCCACCCCGTCCACGCTGCTGCCCGACAGCTACCACAGCAAGCTCGACGCCCTCGCCAACTCCATCCGCTACAGCAACCCCGAGGTCGACAAGGAGCTGGAGCGCATCGCGACCATCGGCGACGCGCAGCAGAAGGCCGACGCCCTCATCACCCTCGAACAGACCGTCATGAAGGACGTCCCGGTCGTGCCGTTCCTCTACACCAGCGTCACCCAGTTCCGCGGGAAGAACGTCGGCGGAGCCGCCGTCCACCCCATCTACGGCTCCATCGCGGCCGCCGACCTGTACCTGAAGAAGCCCTGACCCCGGAAGCCCTGAACCGGAAGCCCTGACCCCGACATGACCGGCTACCTCCTGCGGCGGGTCCTGCAGGCCGCGGCGGTGCTCCTCGCGATCACCGCCGCCGCCTTCGGGCTCTTCTACGCCGCCCCCTCCGACCCCGCACTCATCGCCTGCGGCCCCAAGTGCGACACCGCACAGGTCGAGGCCGTCCGCCACAGCATGGGTCTGGACCAGCCCCTGACCACCCAGTACCTCGACTACCTGCGCGGCCTCGTCGCCGGCCGCACCATCAGCGACGTCGACGGCAGCCCCATCGACTGCGCCGCGCCCTGCCTCGGCTACTCCTACACCCTCCACCAGCCGGTCCTCGACGCCATCGGCGACCGCTTCCCCGTGACGCTGTCGCTGGCGGGCGGGGCGCTGGCGGTGATCGTCGTCCTCGGCATCGGGGCGGGCTTCGCCGCCGCGCTGCACCAGGGCACGGCCACCGACCGGCTGCTGTCCGGCTTCACCCTGGTCGGCGCGAGCGTCCAGATCTACTTCCTCGGCTACGCCCTGCAGTACCTGCTGGTCTACTCGACCGACCTGATGCCGCTGCCCGGCTACGTCCCCCTCGCCGAAGGGCCCGTCGCGTGGGCCGCCGGGCTGCTGCTGCCCTGGCTCGTCCTCGGCTTCGTCAACGCCGCCGTCTTCGCCCGCCTCGCGCGCTCCCAGACGCTGGAGACGATGCACGAGGGGTACGTGCGCACGGCCCGCGGCAAGGGGCTCACCGCGCTGCGGGCGCACGGGAAGTACACGGCGCGCGGCGCCGCCGGGCCCCTCGTCCAGCTGCTCGGACTGGAGGCCGGGGCGCTCTTCGGCGGCGCCTTCATCACCGAGACCGTCTTCGGGCTCGGCGGCGTCGGCAAACTCGCCGTCGACTCCGTCGTCCAGAACGACCTGCCGACGGTCGTCGGCACGGTGCTGCTCGCCGCCTTCTTCGTGGTGGTTTTCGTCGCCCTCGCCGACCTGGTGGTGGCCTGGCTCGACCCGAGGGTGAGGCTCGCATGACCCCGGCCCTGTCCGTACGCGACCTGACGGTCTCCTTCCGGGGGCGGGACGGCACGCGCGTCACGGCCGTCGACGGGCTCTCCTTCGACCTGGCACGCGGTGAAGTCCTGGGACTGGTGGGGGAGTCCGGCTCGGGCAAGTCCACGGTGGGGCTCGCCGCGATGGGACTGCACGACCCGGCCCGCACGCGGGTCGGCGGCAGCGTGCTGATCGGCGGCACGGAGGTGGTGGGCGCGCCCGAGTCCGCGGTGCGCGCCCTGCGCGGGTCGCGGATCGCCATGGTCTTCCAGGACGCGCTGGCCGCGCTGTCGCCCTTCCACACGGTCGGCGCGCAGCTGGCCGAGGCCTACCGCGTGCACGCGCCGGCGGGTGCGGGGCGGCGCGCCGACGCGAAGGAGAAGACGCTGACCGTGCTGGAGCGCGTCGGTATCCCGGCCGCCCGCGCCCGCGACTACCCGCACCAGTTCTCCGGCGGCATGCGGCAGCGCGTGATGATCGCCATGGCGCTGGTCAACAGCCCCGACGTGCTCATCGCCGACGAACCCACGACGGCGCTGGACGCGCGCGTCCAGCGGCAGGTCCTCGACCTCCTCGCGGAACTGCAGGAGGAAAGCGGCACGGCGGTGCTGCTCGTCACCCACGACGTGGGGGTGGTGGCGCAGACGTGCGACCGCATGCTCGTGATGCGGGGCGGGAGGGGGCTGGAGGAGGGCCCCACCCGCAAACTCCTGAACGACGCCGCACACCCGTACACCAAGGCACTGATCGGCGCGGCCCCGACCCTCCATACGCTGCCGGGCACGCGCTTGCCGACGGTCGAGGACCCGGCTCCGGCTCCGGCTCTGAAACGGCCTGCTGCCGCCGGGCCGGCCCCCGCCGCTCCCCTCGCCGAAGTCATCGATCTGCACGTGGAGTTCGGCGGGCGCCGGGGGCTTTGGGGAGGGCGCGGCGCCGTTCGGGCCGTGCGGGGGGTCGGTCTGCGTATCGGCTCCGGCGAGACGCTCGGCCTGGTCGGCGAGTCCGGGTCGGGGAAGTCGACCACGGCGAGGGTCCTCGCAGGCCTGCAGCGCCCCACCTCCGGGACCGTGCGGTTCGACGGCCGGGACATCTCCCGGGCCGCGGTCGACACCCGCCTGCGCCGCGAGCTCAGCCGCGACGTCCAGCTGGTCTTCCAGGACCCGTACGCCTCGCTCAACCCGCGCCGCACCGTCGAGGAGATCGTCACCACGCCGCTGCGGGTGCACACCGCCCTGGGCAGGGAGGAGCGCCGGGCCCGGGCGGCCGAACTGCTGGAGCAGGTGGGCCTGCGGACGGCCCATCTCGGCCGCTACCCGCACGAGTTCTCCGGCGGCCAGCGCCAGCGCATCGGCATCGCCCGCGCCCTGGCCCTGCGCCCCCGCCTGGTCATCGCCGACGAGCCGGTCTCGGCGCTGGACGTCTCCGTGCAGGCGCAGGTACTGAACCTCCTCATGGACCTCCGCGACGAACTGGGCCTGTCCCTGCTGTTCGTCTCGCACGACCTCGCCGTCGTCCGCCACTTCTGCGACCGGGTGGCGGTGATGCGGGCGGGGACCGTGGTGGAGAGCGGACCGCGGGACGAGGTGTTCGGCGATCCGAAGGCCCCCTACACGCGCGAGCTACTCGCGGCCACGATGTAGGGCGGTGCCCGCACCGCCGCTCGTGGAGGGGACGGGCGGTGGTGCGGGCCGCCGTGGGCGCAGCAGGTCGACGGGGACGCAGGTCACGTCGTCGGCGAGGAGGAGCGGCCGGTGCCCGCCGGGTTCGGGCGCGCCCGAACCGGCCGTGCCGCCGTGCCGGGCCCACGCCAGCCGGCCGTCCGCCCAGAGGGCGAGGGCGTGGAGGTAGGCGGATACCGCCGAGAGCGCGGCCGGAGGGAGCCCGGCCCGCGCCGCCTCTGCCGCGACGCCGTGGAGCACACCCCGGAACGCTTCCGCCTCCGCCTCCGCCGCTGCTTCCTTCTCCGCCTCCGTCTCTGCTTCTGTCTCCGCCTCCGCGCCGCCGCGTGCGAGCACCGCGGTAGCGGCGCCGGACACGGACCGGAACGACGCCAGCCCCCGTACGGGCGCCGGGAGTTCGCGCTCGCAGACGTACTCGACGAGATCGAGGGCGGACCCCGCGGCGAGGGCGTCCCACAGCCGCCGGTCGGCGAGTTCGCGGAAGCGGGCGGCGAAGCGCTCGCGCCATGCCGGCGACATCGCCGGGGCCGTCATCCGCCACACGTCGGCGAGGGCCCGCTGCAGCGCCGTACGAGCCGGCGGGGTGGGCCCGCCGTCCGGGGGCAGGAAGTCGGGCAGCGCACCGAACCCGAACGCGTACTCCTCGCCGCGAGGGTGGCGGCACCGGTCGTCCAGCGCGTGGAACCAGACGATCCACGCCGCCGTCCGCTGCAGCCGCGGGCACGTGGCCTGCGGAGCCACCCGCGCCGCGAGGTCGACGCAGCGCGCCCTGCGGAAGCGCCGCTGCGCGGAGAAGGACTGGATGAGCCCGGTGCGCCGCACCCACCGGTCGGTGAACGCGGCGGCTTCGTCGAGGTGCGGGCTGACCCGCTCAGGCTCGGGGAGATCGGTGACCGGCGGCCGGTAACGGGGCACGGGGGACACGACGTTCCTCAAGGACGAGGGATGGGAAGTCACAGCGTCCACCCCGGCACCGCACCGGATCCATGGCCCGTCCCCGGTTCGCCAGCGGCTCATCAGTGCACGACCGGGCGTGCGCGGCGGCTAGTGCGCCGTCGCCCCGGCGGGAGCCCGGGGGCGCCCGCCCTGCTGTGTCGTCCGAGAAGGCGCGTTCACTCTTCGGAGTTCTTTTCCCGCCGTTTGAGCCCCGCGCACACCATCGTCACCACCGCCCCCGCCACCGCCCACGCCGACAGCACCAGCAACGGGCCCGTCAGGCCGTTGCCGCGGAAGTAGGCGAGGGAGCGGGCGGACCAGGTGCCGGCGCCCGGGGGGAGGGCGGGGCCGATGGCGTTCCAGAAG